>NZ_MUNH01000204.1:0-13398 GCF_002154615.1 Streptomyces recifensis | reverse complement strand
CCCCGGCGGCGGCCCCCGCACCCTCCGCTTCGGCCCCCGCGACCTCGCGGTCGTCACCGGGCTGCCCGGCAGCGGCAAGTCCACCCTGATGCGCCGTACGGTCCCCGGCCGCCGCGTCGACTCCCAGGACGCCCGCGACCGCTGGGCCGCCCGGCTCCCCGCCACGCTGCCCTACGCGCTCTACCGCCCCCTGGTCCGCCTCGCCCACTACGCGGGGCTGCGCCGCGCGCTGGCCTCCGGCGAGGGCGTCGTGGTGCACGACTGCGGCACCCAGCCCTGGGTGCGCGCCTGGCTCGCCCGCGAGGCGCGCCGCAGAGGCGGCACCCTGCACCTGATCCTGCTCGACGTGTCCGCGGACACCGCCCGGCGCGGCCAGCGCGAGCGCGGCCGGGGCGTCTCGCGGTACGCCTTCCACCGCCACCGCGGCACCACCGCCCGGCTGCTGGACGCCGTCGAGCGCGGCGAGAGCCCGGCCGGCTGCGGCTCGGTCGTCCTGCTGGACCGCGCCTCGGCGGACGGCCTGAAGCGGATCGAGTTCGCCACGTGAGCGCCCGCATCCGTACCGGATAGCCTTCTGCACCACAGCATGACTCCCAGCAGGCGGTAGGCACATGGACTTCCCGGCGGACCTTCCCGCGGACTTCCCGGCACAGGCACACCCCCACCCGCACGGCGGTTGGCCCGGCAACGAACTGGAGGAGGTCCTCTCCGCCTCCCTCGGTATACCCGCGGCCGGCGCCCGCGTCATCGAGGTGCTGGCCCGAAGCTTCGTCTGGATACCCCTGCCCAACGGCGGGGGCCCGCACAGCGGTCCGCTGGATCTGCCCACCGTCGAGATCGACGGCCAGGTGTACGTCCCGGTGTTCAGCTCCGAGGAGCAGTTCCGGCAGTCGCCCGGCGGACACCTTCCGCACACCGTCGCCCCCGCCGTGGAGTTCGCGCGCGGTCTGCCGCCGCAGGCGGGCGTCGTCATCAACCCCGGCGGCGTGGTCGGACTCCCGCTGCCGCCCGACGCGGTGGCCGCGCTGTGCCGGGCCGGGAACTCCCCGCTGGACGGGCCGGCCTCCGGCGGCCGGGTGCGGCTCTTCGAGCCCGACTGGCAGGAGGACCCGGTGGACTTCCTGGCCGCCGCCTCCGCCGAGTTCGCCGCGACCGGCGTGGTCGTCAGCGCCCGGCGCTGCCTCGCCGTCATCGAGACGGCCGACCCGGTGCTCTTCGTCGGCGTCGAGCTCGCCCACTGGGAGGGCGACGTGCGGGCGCTCCCGCTGGACGCCCTCGGCAAGGCACTCGGCCGCGCCCCGGCTCCCTGGCCCGTCAACCTGGTCCTCCTGGACGCCACCCAGGACCCGGTGGCCGACTGGCTGAGGACGAACGTGCGCCCCTTCTACCAGTTCGGCAACTGAGGCATCAGGGCTCGCGGGGCCCGCGCCGGTGGGCGCTTAAGCTGTCCCCACACGCGGGGAACTTGCAATGAAGGGGCGGTAGGACAGGTGAGCGCGAGCCCAAGCGGCAGCGTCGAGCACATGCTGCGCCAGGTCACTCCCGGACGCTACGACGCCTACGAGGCACTGCTCCGCGCCCTCGCCACCCCTTCGTCCGGCCAGATCTGGATGCTGCTGTGGCACGGCCAGGGCGGCTCCCCGGACGCCCAGTACGGGAACATGGAGGTCGGCGGCTTCGGTTACGCCCCCTGCGTGACCTCCGCCCAGGAACTCTCCGCCAGCGGCTGGAGCCGTTCCTACGAGGTGGTCGACAGCCTCGACGTCGCCCGCACCCTGTACCCGGAGCACTACGGCCTCTGGCTCAACCCGCACGCCCCCGGCGGCGGCGTCGGCATCCCCTGGCTGGACCTGCGCCGCATCGCCACGGGCCTGGACCGCCAGCCGGCCGGCCCCCTGCGGCTGTCCGAACCGGCCATCGAGGTACCGCAGTTCTACGCCCTGCTCGCGCAGAACGCCCACCGCACCCCGGCCCTGCGCTCCCTGCGCCGCGCCTGGGTCCAGCCCGCTCTCGGCGCCCCCTACCTCGCCCTCGGCCTCGACGTGTACGAGTCGACCCCGGCGGCGGTCGACTCCGTCCGCGCGATGATGCAGCAGTCGGTCGGCGCGGTCCCCGAGGGCTTGCCGGTCTCCACGGTCGCCATGACCGACGACTTCGACCCCGTCGTCCTGTGGATGCGCGCCAACTCCCGCCCGTTCTACGACCGCGAGGCCCACGGGGCGGTCGCGCCGGTGGGCGGGGCGTACTGACCGCCGCTCCCGCGCGCGTGTTCGCGGCGGCCACGGAGCAACTTGGCTCCTGTGAAGCAAATGTGATGGCCCCCCGGCGCTCGAGGGTGTCCACGGCAGCTCTGCGCGCGTAGACGGTCGTCGCTACGGGCCCATCCGTGCCGAATGGCCGGTCTGTCCCAACTGGCCACTATTCGATAATAGTTACCCGCGCATCGGATAACGGAATCCCCTGTAACGCATCACAGTTGCGCATACTTTCGCGGTCAGCTCTGGCGGGTGATCGCGACCAGGTTGAAGACTCCCGGTTCAGAGCACGAAGTGAAGACTTCGTGATCGAGGCAAAGCGACAAAGCCGCGATCAGCGGCAGGCACAGGCCGGTCACCACCGGCGAGAGGGGTCAGGTCACTGTGACCGCACCGATCGAGACCACCGGAGCCGAAGCCGAGGTACAGCCCGAGGCTGTACTCGACGGCGCCGGCAAGGGACGGATCGAGGGTCGTTCTCTCGGGCAGATCGCCTGGTCCCGTTTCAAGAAGGACAAGGCGGCCGTCGCCGGAGGCGTCATCGTCGTCCTCCTGGTCCTGATGGCGGTCCTCGCCCGACCGATCCAGGCCGCCTTCGGGCTCGACCCCAACGCGTTCCACCAGGACCTGATCGACCCCAACACCTCGCTGCCCAAGGGTGCTTGGGGCGGCATGAGTCTCGACCACCCGCTGGGTGTGGACCCGAAGTTCGGCCGTGACACCGCCACCCGCATCCTCGAGGGTTCGTGGGTGTCGCTGGTGGTCGCCTTCGGCGCCACCATCCTGTCCAACGTCATCGGCGCGATCCTCGGTGTGGTCGCCGGCTACTACGGCGGCCGGGTCGACTCGGTCATCAGCCGCCTGATGGACACCTTCCTCGCCTTCCCCCTGCTCCTCTTCGCCATCGCGATCTCGGCCACCCTCCAGGGCGGCGCGTTCGGCCTCACCGGCCTGCCGCTGCACCTGAGCGTGCTGATCTTCGTCATCGGCTTCTTCAACTGGCCCTACCTGGGCCGGATCGTGCGCGGCCAGACCCTCGCCCTCCGTGAGCGCGAGTTCGTCGACGCCTCGCGCGGCATGGGCGCCAAGGGCCCGTACATCCTCTTCCGTGAGCTGATGCCGAACCTGGTCGGCCCGATCATCGTCTACTCGACGCTGCTGATCCCGACCAACATCCTCTTCGAGGCGTCCCTGAGCTTCCTCGGTGTCGGCATCCAGCCCCCGCAGGCCTCCTGGGGCGGCATGCTCCGCGACGCGGTGAACTTCTACCAGGTCGATCCGCAGTACATGATCGTGCCCGGTCTCGCCATCTTCCTGACCGTCCTGGCGTTCAACCTGCTGGGTGACGGTCTCCGCGATGCTCTCGACCCGCGCAGCCGCTGACGTCTGCCGCGACGAGTCCACCAGATTTCCGACAGTGAAGGGGAAAGCGCCCACCATGCGAAGGTCAGCGCTGGCCGCGATAGCGGCCATTGGCTCCGCGAGCCTGCTCGTTGCAGGTTGCAGCAAGGCCGATGACAACAAGAACGACGCCAAGTCTGCCGGGGCCAACGCCGCGACCAAGGCTGTCGTCAATGCCTCGGACAAGAAGGGCGGGACGGTCACCTACGAACTGTCCGACGTCCCGGACTCGTTCGACCCCGGCAACACGTACTACGCGTACATGTACAACCTCAGCCGGCTGTGGGCCCGCCCGCTGATGACCTTCCAGCCCGGGCCGGGCGAGAAGGGCAACACCCTGGTCCCGGACCTCGCGGCCGGCAAGGGCGTCCCGAGCGATGGCGGCAAGACCTGGACGTACAAGCTGCGTCCCGGCCTGAAGTACCAGGACGGTACGCCGATCACCTCGAAGGACGTCAAGTACGCCGTCGAGCGCTCCAACTTCGCGCGTGACGTGCTCTCCCTCGGCCCGAACTACTTCCAGCAGCTGCTGGCCGGCGGCGACAAGTACAAGGGCCCCTACAAGGACAAGAGCGACAAGGGCCTGTCCTCCATCGCCACGCCGGACGACACCACGATCGTCTTCCACCTGAAGCAGGCGTTCCAGGAGTTCGACTACCTGGTCGCCGCGCCGCAGACCGCGCCGGTGCCGAAGGCCAAGGACAACGGCGTCGACTACGTCAAGAACATCGTCTCCTCGGGCTCGTACCAGTTCCAGAGCTACGACGACGGCAAGCAGGCCGTTCTCGTCCGCAACAAGAACTGGGACGCGAAGAACGACACCCTGCGCAAGCAGCTGCCGGACAAGATCGTCGTCAAGCTGAAGGTCAACGCCGAGACGATCGACAAGGACGTCCTCGCGGGCAACGCGATCGACCTCGCCGGCACCGGCGTGCAGTCCTCGACCCAGGCCCAGGTCCTCGCCGACCAGAACAAGAAGGCCGGCACGGACAACACCTACGGTGGCCGTCTCGTCTACATGGCGATCAACACCAAGGTGAAGCCGTTCGACAAGGTCGAGTGCCGCAAGGCCGTGCAGTACGCGATCGACAAGGTCTCGGTGCAGACCGCCGAGGGCGGCCCGATCCGCGGCGACATCGCCTCCACCGTCCTGCCGCCCGACATCACGGGCTACGAGAAGGCCGACACCTACGCCACCCCCGGCAACAAGGGCGACGTGGCCAAGGCCAAGGAGCAGCTCAAGGCCTGCGGCAAGTCGAGCATCTCGACCAACATCTCGGCCCGTTCCGACCGTCAGCCGGAGATCGACGCCGCCACGGCGATCATCAACTCGCTGAAGAAGGTCGGCATCACCGCCACCCTCAAGCAGTACCCGTCGGGCAAGTACTTCACCGACTACGCGGGCGTGCCGAAGTTCACCCAGAAGCAGAACATCGGCCTGGAGATGATGCAGTGGGGTGCCGACTGGCCCTCCGGCTACGGCTTCCTGCAGCAGATCCTGAACGGCAAGGCGATCAGCCAGTCCGGCAACACCAACCTGTCGCAGTACGACAACAAGGACGTCAACAAGCTGCTGGGCAAGTCCATCGCGACCCAGAGCGAGTCCGAGCGCAACACGTTGTACGCGCAGATCGACAAGAAGACCATGGATGACGCGGTCCTCGTCCCGCTGACCTACTTCAAGGTCCTGCTGGCCCGCCCGGCCAACTACACCAACCTGGTCTCCACGGCTGCCTTCAGCGGTCAGTACGACTACCTCAACATCGGCACCACCCAGAAGTAGCAGCCCCGGAAGGCAGGTGAAGGCATTGGTGCCCGCGGGTCCCCCGACCCGCGGGCACCAGCGCCGGTCCCCGTGATCTCGTACATCCTCCGCCGGACGTTCGCGGCAGTGATCCTGCTGCTGGTCGTCTCCGCGGTCACCTTCGCCATCTTCTTCCTGCTGCCACGGCTGGCCGGCCAGACAGCGGACCAACTGGCGCAGCAGTACATCGGCAAGAGCCCGTCGAAGGCGGACATCGCCGCGGTCAAGCACAACCTCGGTCTGGATCAGCCGATCTACGCGCAGTACTGGCATTTCATCAAGGGGATCGTGTCCGGCGCGACCTACGACCTCGGCCCGACCACGGTGCACTGTGACGCGCCGTGCTTCGGTTACTCCTTCAAGAACCACCAGGCGGTGTGGCCCGAGCTGACCTCCCGCCTTCCGATCACCCTCTCGCTGGCGCTGGGCGCCGCGGTGCTGTGGCTGATCTCGGGTGTGATCGCCGGTGTCATCTCGGCACTGAAGCCGCGCTCGTTCCTCGACCGCACCTTCATGGGCGTGGCCCTGGCCGGCGTCTCGCTGCCCATGTTCTTCACGGGCAACCTCGCGATCCTGCTCTTCGTGTACCAGTGGCCGATCTTCGGCAGCACCTACGTCCCGTTCACCGAGAACCCCGGCCAGTGGGCCAACACCCTGTTCCCGGCGTGGTGTTCGCTGGCGCTGCTGTACTCGGCCATCTACGCGCGCCTGACCCGGTCGGGCATGCTGGAGACGATGAACGAGGACTTCATCCGCACCGCCCGCGCCAAGGGCCTGCGGGAGAAGCGGGTCGTGTTCCGGCACGGACTGCGTGCCGCCCTCACCCCGATCATCACGGTCTTCGGCATGGACATCGGTCTGCTGCTCGGCGGCGCGGTGATCACGGAGTCGGTGTTCTCGCTGCCCGGCATCGGCCAGTACGCGGTGCAGGGCATCACCGACAACGACCTGCCCAAGATCCTCGGCGTGACCATGCTCGCCGCCTTCTTCGTCGTGATCGCAAATCTCCTGGTGGACGTGGTGTACGCGGCCGCCGACCCGCGCGTGAGGCTCTCGTGACCGAACTTTCCAAGACCGGCGCCGCCGTGGGGGAGCCCGTCTCCCCCGCCACGGCTTCCGAGGCGTTCCTGGAGGTCCGCGACCTCAAGGTGCACTTCCCGACCGACGACGGCCTCGTCAAGTCCGTCGACGGGCTCACCTTCTCGCTGGAGAAGGGCAGGACGCTCGCCGTCGTCGGCGAGTCCGGCTCCGGCAAGTCCGTCACCTCGCTGGCGATCATGGGCCTGCACCGGCTGGGCGCGCGCGGCAAGAACGTCCAGATGTCCGGCGAGATCCGCCTGGCCGGCCAGGAACTGGTCTCCGCCTCCCCGGACGAGGTGCGCAAGCTCCGCGGCCGCGAGATGGCGATGATCTTCCAGGACCCGCTGTCCGCGATGCACCCGTACTACACGATCGGCAACCAGATCGTGGAGGCGTACCGGGTCCACAACAAGGTGAGCCGGAAGGTGGCGCGCAAGCGTGCCATCGAGATGCTCGACCGGGTCGGCATCCCCGAGCCCGGCAAGCGGGTGGACAGCTACCCGCACGAGTTCTCCGGCGGTATGCGCCAGCGCGCCATGATCGCCATGGCCCTGGTCAACGACCCCGAGCTGCTCATCGCGGACGAGCCGACCACCGCGCTCGACGTGACCGTGCAGGCGCAGATCCTGGACCTGATCCGGGACCTGCAGAAGGAGTTCGGCTCCGCGGTCATGATGATCACCCACGATCTCGGTGTGGTCGCCGAGATCGCCGACGACGTGCTGGTGATGTACGGCGGCCGGTGCGTGGAGCGCGGCCCGGTCGACGAGATCTTCGACAAGCCGCAGCACCCCTACACCTGGGGTCTGCTCGGCTCGATGCCCCGCATCGACCGGGTGACCGAGGAACGGCTGATCCCCGTCAAGGGCCAGCCGCCGAGCCTCATCAACGTCCCCTCGGGCTGTGCGTTCAACCCGCGCTGCCCCTACGCGGACATTCCCAAGGGGAACGTCACCCGCACCGTGCGCCCCGAGCTGGAGCTGGTGGACGCCGGGCGGCACTGGACCGCCTGCCACCTCTCGGCCGAGGACCGCGAGCGGATCTGGACCGAAGAGATTGCGCCGAAGCTGTGACTGAGACCAACAAGACCGACGGGGCCGCGATCCCGCAGCAGGCGCCGGCTCCCGAGACCGGCGGGGACGACCGGGACGTGCTGCTCCGCGTCGAGGGGCTGACCAAGCACTTCCCGATCAAGAAGGGCATCCTTCAGCGTCAGGTCGGTGCGGTGAAGGCCGTCGACGGCATCGACTTCGAGGTGCGCAAGGGCGAGACCCTGGGCGTGGTCGGCGAGTCGGGCTGCGGAAAGTCCACGATGGGCCGGGTCATCACCCGTCTCCAGGACCCGACCGGCGGCCGGATCACCTTCGACGGCCAGGACATCACGCGGCTGGGCACCGGGCGGATGCGTCCGCTCCGGCGCGACATCCAGATGATCTTCCAGGACCCGTACGGCTCCCTGAACCCCCGGCACACCATCGGCTCGATCGTCTCGGCGCCCTTCCGGCTCCAGGGCGTTGAGCCCGAGGGCGGGGTGAAGAAGGAGGTCCAGCGGCTGCTGGAGCTGGTCGGTCTGAGCCCCGAGCACTACAACCGCTACCCCCACGAGTTCTCCGGCGGCCAGCGCCAGCGCATCGGTATCGCCCGCGCGCTCG
This sequence comes from Streptomyces recifensis, assembly GCF_002154615.1. Taxonomy (NCBI): domain Bacteria; kingdom Bacillati; phylum Actinomycetota; class Actinomycetes; order Kitasatosporales; family Streptomycetaceae; genus Streptomyces; species Streptomyces recifensis. The sequence goes on along the minus strand of NZ_MUNH01000204.1, from coordinate 5,206 downwards.
CGCTGAAGCCGAAGCTGGTCGTGGCCGACGAGCCGGTGTCCGCGCTGGACGTGTCGATCCAGGCCCAGGTCGTCAACCTCATGGACGACCTCCAGGACGAACTGGGTCTGACGTACGTGATCATCGCGCACGACCTCTCGGTCGTCCGGCACGTGTCGGACCGGATCGCGGTGATGTACCTCGGCAAGATGGTCGAGATCGCGGACCGCACCTCGCTGTACGAGGCGCCGATGCACCCGTACACCAAGGCGCTCATGTCGGCCGTGCCGGTTCCGGACCCCAAGCGCCGGGGCGCCAAGAGCGAGCGCATCCTGCTCCGCGGTGACGTGCCCTCGCCGATCTCGCCGCCGTCGGGGTGCCGGTTCCACACCCGTTGCTGGAAGGCGACGGAGATCTGCAAGACCACCGAGCCCCAGCTCCTGGAGCTGCGGCCGGGTCAGCGGGTCGCCTGCCACCACCCGGAGAACTTCGCCGACCAGGCCCCGCAGGACACCGTCCTGCTGACGGCGGCGAAGGAGGCCTCCGAGCTGGTGCCGGACGCGGTGCTGGAGGAGTCGGCGGAGACGTCGGCCGCCGTCGCCGCGGAGGTCGCGGAGACCGCCGCCACCAAGGAGCCGGAGGCCGAGAAGCCTTCTGTGACCAAGGCCGAGGAGACCAAGGCCGGGAAGGTCGAGGTCGAGAAGCCTTCTGTGACCAAGGCCGAGGAGACCAAGGCCGGGAAGGTCGAGGTCGAGAAGCCTTCCGTGACCGAGGTCGCGGAGACCAAGGTCGAGAAGGCCGAGGCCGAGAAGAGCGAGGCGGCCGAGAAGCCTTCCGTGACCAAGGCCGAGAAGGTCGAGAAGCCTTCTGTGACCAAGGCCGAGGTGACCAAGGCCGAAAAGGTCGAGGTCGAGAAGCCTTCCGTGACCGAGGTCGCGGAGACCAAGGTCGAGAAGGCCGAGGCTGAGAAGAGCGAGGCGGCCGAGGTCGAAAAGCCTTCCGTGGCCGGGGTCGAGGAGACCAAGGTCGAGAAGGCGGGCACCGAGAAGGCCGAGGCCGAGAAGGTCGAGAAGACCGCGAAGCCCGGCACCGGGAAGGCTGCCGAGGAGAAGTGAGCCGGCGGCCGCCGTTCGCCCGGCGGCCGCCCCTCCCGCCTTGCTTCGCAAGGTCCGCACCCCGCGACAGGTCAGAATGTGTGGGTGCAGCTCGATCAGATCTTCAGTCCCTCCGTCCAGCACACGCTCGATGTCATCGGCATCTTCGTGTTCGCCATCTCCGGCGCCCTGCTGGCCGTCCGCAAGAACTTCGACGTCTTCGGAATGGCCGTGCTCGCCGAGGTGACCGCGCTGGGCGGAGGGCTCCTGCGTGACCTGATCATCGGGGCCGTGCCCCCGGCCGCCTTCACCGACCTCGGGTTCTTCGTCACCCCGCTGCTCGCCACCGTCGTGGTCTTCTTCCTCCACCCGCACGTGGAGCGCATCCAGGCGGCGGTGCTCGTCTTCGACGCGGCCGGACTCGGTCTGTTCTGCGTCACCGGCACCACCAAGGCGTACAGCCACGGACTCGGTCTGACCGCCTCCGCCACCCTGGGCCTGGCCACCGCCGTCGGCGGTGGTGTGCTGCGCGACGTGCTCGCCAACGAGGTGCCCTCGCTGCTGCGCTGGGACCGCGACCTGTACGCGGTGCCCGCGATCGTCGGCGCCACGATGGTGGTGCTGTGCATCCGCTTCGACGCGCTGACCTCCCTCACCAGCGGACTCGCCGCGGCCACCGCGTTCGTGCTGCGGCTGCTGGCCATGAGGTTCCACTGGCGGGCGCCGCGCGCCTGGAACCGGCGGTCCACGGTCATGGAGGAGTGAGCCTCCTGTCCGGGGGCTGTTCATCTGACCGAAACGCAGAAAGCTACCGCTTAGTAATTCGCTGTTGTACCGTTTCATCCATGCCAGAAGCAGCCTCAGCCCCCGCCCTTCGAGCCGTGATCGGCGACAGCGAGTTCGACCGTGACACCGAGGTCGTCCGGCGCGCGCCCGGCGTCTACGACATCGACCTCTCGGCCGGCTGGACCATCATCAGCGCCGTCAACGGCGGCTATCTGCTGGCCGTGCTCGGCCGGGCCCTCGCGGACACCCTCCCGCATCCGGACCCGTTCACCGTCTCCGCGCACTACCTGACGGCCTCCCAGCCCGGCCCCGCGGTCATCCGCACCGAGACGGTGCGCACCGGCCGCACCCTCTCCACCGGGCAGGCGTCCCTGTTCCAGTACGACGCCGAGGGCAACGAGGTGGAGCGCATCCGCGTCCTCGCCTCGTACGGCGACCTGGCCGCGCTCCCCGACGACGTGCGGACGACTGCCGTACCGCCCGCGATGCCGCCCCTGGAGCGCTGCCTCGGCCCGGCCGACGGCCCGGCGCCGGTGGACGGCAGTTCGGCCATCACCGAGCGGCTGATGCTCAAACTGGACCCGGCCACCGTCGGCTGGGCGGTCGGCGCACCCTCCGGCAAGGGGGAGATGCGGGCCTGGTTCGGGCTGGCCGACGGCCGGGACGCGGACCCCTTCTCGCTGCTGCTCGCGGTGGACGCGCTGCCGCCGACCGCGTTCGAGATCGGGCTGACCGGCTGGGTGCCGACCGTCGAACTGACCGTGCACGTACGGCACCGGCCCGCGCCGGGTCCGCTGCGGGTGTCCATCACCACCCGCAACCTGGCCGGCGGCTTCCTGGAGGAGGACGCCGAGGTGTGGGACAGCGAGGACCGGCTGGTCGCCCAGTCCCGCCAGCTCGCGCGCGTGCGCCTGGGCTGAACCGCCCGGTGGTCACGGCCCGGTGGACGTCTCCTGGTCCATCCAGTGCCTGCTGCCCAGTGTGATCAGGCGCAGTTGCCGGATGGCCAGCCGGGTCACCCGCTCCCACTCGCCCTGCGGGGCCTCCAGTGCCTCGAGGAAGAGCTGGGCGGTGATGAGCATCTGGTCGACGTAGAGATGCGCGAGCATCGTCAGGTCGTCGTCCCCCCATCCCTCCGACTCGCGGTTCAGGGCCAGTTCGGCCTTCACCTCCTCGGTGAAGCGCGCGAGCTGGTCCCGGATCGCCTCGCGCACCGGCTGCACCCCGCCGTGCCGCTCGCGGGCGATGAAGCGGACGTGCGCCGGGAAGGCCCGTACGTGCTGGTCGATCAACTCGACCGCGCGGCCGATGCGTTCCTCCGAGTCGTTCGCCGCCGACACCGTCGGCCCCACCATCGGGTGCAGACTGCCCAGCGCCTCGTCGACCAGGGCCACCCCGAGGTCCGCGGTGGAGCGGAAGTGCCGGTAGAACGCGGTCGGCGCCACTCCCACGGCACGTGTCACCTCGCGCAGGCCCAGACTGCTCAGGCTCTGCTCCTCCAGTAGCACCAGGGCCGCGTCCAGGAACGCCTGACGGGTCTTCTGCTTCTGGGCCTGCCGGATGCCGAGGGTGTGACTCATGTCATCCAGTTAACAACTGTTCTCTGGAATTGAAAAGCCGCGCGGAGGGTTAGACTCGAAGTCAGTGAACAAGTGTTACTACAACTGTTCACCGAAACGACCCTGAGGGGGGATCGAAACCATGCTGTTCCTCGTTGCCGCACTCATGCTGCTCGGTGTCGCGCTCGGCACCGTGGCGCACGTACCGGTGGGCGTCAGCGTCGCCGTCGCCGCCTTCATCGGTGTCTGGCTCGTCGTCTTCGCCGTCCGTGAGCGCCATGGCCGACGTCGCACCACCAGCCACTGACCCGCCCGTCCGCACCGACCATCAGGAGCTGAGCACCATGCATCTCACCGCACCTGCCACCGGTCAGATCGAGGCGAAGCCGCGGCGCGACGCCGACGGCATGGCCGTCGCGTCCTTCATCCTCGGGCTGCTCGGACTGCTCGTCCTCAACCTCTTCCTGGGCCCCGTCGCCATCGTCCTCGCGGGCGTCTCGCTGTGGCGCGGCACGACCCGCCGGGGCCGCGCCTACCTCGGCATGGCGCTCGGTGTGGCCGACCTCGTGGTCCTGTTCGCCACCATGCAGTTCACCGACACGGTGTCCTGGAGCCTGTGACCCACCGGCGCGGGGCCGAAGGCGGCTCCGCGCGGCCCGTAGAATCGGCGTCACCATGGCTTACCTCGACCACGCGGCCACCACGCCGATGCTTCCCGAGGCCGCGCGGGAGCTGACCGACCGGCTCGGCGTCACCGGCAACGCGTCCTCCCTGCACGCCTCCGGCCGCCGGGCGCGCCGCACCGTCGAGGAGGCCCGCGAAACCCTCGCCGAGGCCCTCGGCGCCCGCCCCAGCGAGGTGGTCCTCACCTCCGGCGGAACCGAGGCCGACAACCTCGCCGTCAAGGGTCTGTACTGGGCCCGCCGCGCCGCCGACCCGGGCCGGGTCCGGGTGCTGGCCAGCCCCGTCGAGCACCACGCGGTACTGGACGCCGTGCACTGGCTCGGCGAGCACGAGGGCGCCACCGTCGAGTACCTCCCCGTCGACGCGCACGGCCGCGTCCACCCCGAGGTGCTGCGCGAGGCCATCGCCCGCAACCCCGACGACGTCGCGCTGGCCACCGTGATGTGGGCCAACAACGAGATCGGCACCCTGATGCCGGTCCGTGAACTGGCCGAGGTGACCGCCGAGTTCGGGGTGCCGCTGCACGCCGACGCGGTGCAGGCGTTCGGCCAGGTGCCGGTCGACTTCGCCGCCTCCGGACTCGCCGCGATGACCGTCTCCGGCCACAAGATCGGCGGCCCCTACGGCATCGGCGCCCTGCTGCTCGGCCGCGAGTACAGCCCCGTACCCGTGCTGCACGGCGGCGGCCAGGAGCGTCATGTCCGCTCCGGCACGCTGGACGTGCCCGCCACCGCCTCCTTCGCGGTCGCCGGACGCCTCGCCGCCGAACGGCAGGAGTGGTTCGCCCGCGAGATCGGCACCCTGCGCGACCGCCTGGTGGAGGCCGTACGGGCCGCCGTCCCGGACGCGCTGCTCGGCGGCGACCCGGCACCCGGCGGCCGGCTGCCCGCCAACGCGCACTTCACCTTCCCCGGCTGCGAGGGCGACTCCCTGCTCCTGCTGCTGGACGCCCAGGGCATCGAGTGCTCCACCGGCTCCGCCTGCACCGCGGGCGTCGCTCAGCCCAGCCACGTCCTGCTCGCCACCGGCACCGACCCCGACCTGGCACGCGGCACCCTGCGCTTCTCGCTGGGCCACACCTCGACCCAGGACGACGTGGACGCC
>NZ_MUNH01000203.1:0-12442 GCF_002154615.1 Streptomyces recifensis | reverse complement strand
GGGCGGGGCGGCCAGGGGCGCGGTGAGGCCCCAGTGGCGGTAGGCGAGTCCGGACGCCGGGGCCGAGCGGCGGACGCCCTGCGCGGCCTTCTTGCCGAGGCGCTCGATGGGGTCGACCGACTGGGCGCAGCCGGTGAGCAGCAGTGCGGCCGACGCGAGCGCGACGGCCCGTGCCGCACGGCGGCCCGGTCGCGCCCGGCGCCTCACAGGTAGTCCTCCAGGCGTGCCACGGCGTATCCCTCGCGGGTGACCTTGTCGAGGAAGCGGCGCATGTCGTCGACCATCGTGCCGTCCCACTCGTCGGGGCCCCGGAAATGGGTGAGGACGATGTCACCCTTGCGCAGTCGCCTGTCGTCCTCGCGGTACTCCCAGTGGTCGACGAAGACCTCCTCGTTCCAGATCGGCGCGTACTTGATGCCGCAGGACTTGGCCGCGCGCAGGGTGTCCTGGTTGTAGTCGCCGTAGGGCGGGCGCAGCACCTCGGGGCGCCTGCCGTACTGCTTCTCCATGATGTCCTGCATGCCGCAGATCTCCTGGCGCTGCTGCTCGTAGGAGAGACCGGGCAGGTAAGGGTGCGTCAGCGTGTGGTTGTCGAGCGTGTTGCCGTACGCCTGGCTCCTGCGGAAGTAGCCGTAGTCGTCCTTCACCAGGTAGTTGCTGAGGAAGGCGGTGTACGGGACCTTCAGCTCGCGCATCATCGAGAGGAATTGGGGGTCCTTCTCGGCGCCGTCGTCGATGGTGAGGAAGACGATCTTCTTGTCGGTGGGGACGGTGGTGAAGACCGGGGGGAGGTTCTCGTCCTCCTGGTGGTCCACCTCGAAGCCCGCGCGCGCGGTGATCCTGGGCTTGACCTTCGGCGGGGCCGGGGCCGTGAGCGGCACCTGGTCGAGCCGCCACTTGCGGGCCGCGGCCACCATGCGCCGCTGCTCCGCCAGGCGCGCCGAGGCGGCGTCGGGGGCCTTGGCGGGGCCGCCCAGCCCGGCCGGCGCCGCACCGGAGGAGTCGGGCCCCGAGCATCCGGTGAGCACGGCGGCCGCGGCCAGCACGGCGAGCGAGCAACGCACGGCCAGGGACCGGCAACTGGCCCGATATTTGTCATCTTGTCCTACATGTCGCATGGTGCGGGATCTTGGCAGGACCCCGCCCCGATCCCGGCCCGACACCGCCGCCGGAGGCGTACGGTCCACCGACTGGCCCACAATGAGCCGGTGAACGACCAGCTCTCCGCCCTCCAGGGATTCCACGCGCTGCGCACCGACGAGGGCCGGGCCCTCCTCGACGAGGTGCGCGGCACCGCGCCGGCCGACGAACTCGCCGTGGCCACCCGGCTGCGCCGCACCCACCCGGCCGGACTGGTGTCCGCCGCCCTCGGCCAGGCCCGGCTGCGCCGGCGGGCGGAGGCCAAGTTCGGCACCGAGGACGCGCGGCGGATGTTCTTCACGCCCAACGGGGTCGAGCAGTCCACGCGGGCGAGCGTGGCCGCGTACCGCGCGGAGCGGATGCGGGCGCTGGGGGTCGCTTCCGTGGCCGACCTGTGCTGCGGGATCGGCGGCGACGCGCTCGCCCTGGCCCGTGCGGGCATCCGGGTGCTCGCGGTGGACCGGGACCCGCTGACCGCGGCGGTCGCGCGGGCCAACGCCGAGGTGCTGGGACTCGCCGACCTGGTCGAGGTGCGCGAGGCCGACGTCACCGAGGTGGACACCGCCGGACACGACGCGGTGTTCGTGGACCCCGCCCGGCGCGGCGGACGCGGCCGGATCTTCGACCCGGAGGCGTACTCACCGCCGCTGTCCTGGGCCGTGGCCACCGCGCTCGCCGCGCCCCGCGCGGCCCTGAAGATCGCGCCCGGCATCCCGCACGAGGCGGTGCCCGCCCAGGCCGAGGCGGAGTGGATCTCGGACGGCGGTGACGTGAAGGAGGCCGTGCTCTGGTTCGGCGCCGGAGCGCCGGGCGGTGTCCGCGCCACCCTCCTCCCCGGCCCGCGCACCCTAGAGGGCCGGGGCCTGCCCGACCCGGCGGTGCGTACGCCCGGCCGGTACCTGTACGAGCCGGACGGCGCGGTGATCCGGGCCCATCTGGTCGCGGAGGTCGCCGAGGAACTGGACGGCGGCCTGCTGGACGAGACGATCGCCTACATCACCGCCGACGAACTCCGCCCGACCCCGTACGCCACCGCCTACGAGATCACCGACCGGATGCCGTTCAACGTCAAGAAGCTGAAGGCGCTGCTGCGGGAGCGCGGGATCGGCAACCTGACCGTGAAGAAGCGCGGCTCGGCGGTCGAGCCGGAGGAACTGCGCCGGAAGGTCAAGCCGCAGGGTCCCCATGCCGCGACCGTGTTCATGACCCGTGTGGCGGGCGCCCCGGCCATGCTGATCGGACACCCCGCCTAGCCATTTCGAAAGTTTCGGAGCCTCCTCACGCAGCGGGTGCTGCCGTGCTCGACCGCACCACCAGGCTGGTCGCCAGCTCCAGCCGGGTGGCCGTCCCTTCCCGTTCCCCGCGCCCCAGCTCCAATACCAGCCGCGCCGCCGCCTCGGCCATCTCGGTCAGCGGCTGGCGCACGGTGGTCAGCGGCGGGCCCACCCAGCGGGCGACGGGCAGGTCGTCGAAGCCGACGACGCTCACGTCCTCCGGTACGCGCAGCCCCAGTTCGCGGGCGGCCTCGTACAGGCCGAGTGCCTGGAGGTCGTTGCCCGCGAAGACGGCCGTGGGCCGGTCGGGGCGGTCGAGCAGGCCGAGGCCGAGGCGGTGGCCGGACTCGTGGTGGAAGTCCCCCTCCCGGATCAGCGCCGGGTCGGCGGGCAGCCCGGCGGTCTCCAGCGCGGCCCGGTAGCCGTCGAGGCGGGCGCGGGCGCACATCATGCGGGAGGGCCCGCCGATCGCGCCGATCCGGGTGTGGCCGAGGTCGATCAGATGCCGGGTGGCGGCGAGTCCGCCCTGCCAGTTGGTGGCGCCGACCGAGGGGACGTCGGCCCCCGGATCGCCCGCCGGGTCCATCACCACGAAGGGCACGGAACGGCTGGTCAGCAGGGCCTGCTGGGCCGCGTCGAGCCCGGACAGCACCAGGATCACCCCGTGCGGCCGGCGTCCGGCCACCTGGTCGGCCCAGGTCCGGCCCGGCGTGAGGCGCCCGGCGCTCTCGGAGAGGACCACGCTCAGCCCGGCGTCGCGGGCCACGTTCTCCACGCCCCGGATGACCTCCATCGCCCAGGCGCTCTCCAGCTCGTGGAAGACCAGCTCGATCAGCGGCGAGCGGGTGACCTCGGCCCGCCTGCGCCGGTAGCCGTGGGTGCGCAGCAGCTCCTCGACGCGGGTGCGGGTGGCCGCCGCCACGTCGGCCCGGCCGTTCAGCACCTTCGAAACAGTCGGAGCCGACACCCCGGCCTCTCGGGCGATCTCGGCGAGCGTGGCGCTCCGCTTCGCTGCGGTCTTCGACGGTTCCATGACCGTGATCGTAGCCCTGCGCGACCCCTTGACGAACCCTCAGGACGGCCTTAGGTTCCCGGAACATTCGAGTTTTCGCTCGAAACTTTCGGCCACGATCGTGAGGGGTGCCCGGCACATGGAGACCTACAGCAGACGCTGGTTCCTCGGCGCGGGCACCACCGCCCTCGTCTCGGCCGCCGGTCTCACCGCCTGCGGCTCCGGCGGCGCCGGCGGCTCGGACGGCACCCTCACCGCGTTCGTGTACGGCGACGACGCGGCCAAGGTGCAGGCGAAGGCGGTCTCCCGGTTCAACGCCTCGGCGGCGGCCCGCGAGACCAAGGGCAGCCTGCGGCTGGAGAAGGTGCCCGGCGCGGAGTACCCGGCCAAGCTGCGCACCGCGATGGGCTCCCCCAACGCTCCTGACGTGTTCTTCAACTGGGGCGGCGGCTCCATCAAGGCGTACCGGGAGGCCGGCCAGATCCTCGACCTCACCGGCACCATCGCCGGCGACCCGGTGCTGAAGAACGGCTTCCTGCCCTCCGTCCTCGCCGCCGGGGCGCTCGGCGGCCGGGAGTACGGCATCCCGATGCGCGGCATGCAGCCGGTGATCCTCTTCTACAACAAGACCCTGTTCGCCGAGCACGGCCTCAAGCCGCCCGCCACCTGGGACCAGCTCCTCGACAACAACGCCAAGCTCAAGAAGGCCGGCATCACCCCCTTCGCCCTGGGCGGCGCCGACATCTGGCCCGAACTGATGTGGCTGGAGTACCTGGTGGACCGGATCGGCGGCCCGAAGGTCTTCGACCGGGTCAAGAACGGCGACCCGGCCGGCTGGGGCGACCCCGCCGTGCTGAAGGCAGCGCGGACGGTACGCGAACTCGTCGACGACGGCGCCTTCGGCAAGGGCTTCAGCTCGGTCGCGTACACCAACGGCGGGGCCCCGGCCGCGCTCGCCAAGGGCAAGGCCGCGATGCACCTGATGGGGTCCTGGGAGTACTCCACCCAGCTCGGCAAGTTCCCGGACTTCGCCCGCAAGCACCTGGGCTGGTGCCCCTTCCCGGAGTTCGACGGGGGCGCCGGCGACATCCGCAACGTGGTCGGCAACCCCACCAACTACTGGTCCGTGAACACCCGTACCAGCAACAAGGACACCGCCCTCGCCTTCCTGCGGACCTGTGCCTCGGAGACCTACGCCCGCGAGCTGATCGCCAACGGCGACGTGCCCGCCACCGCCAATGCCGACAAGCTGCTGGACGCCTCCCCCAGCCCGGAGTTCGCCCGCTTCCAGTACCGGATGGTCCGCGAGGCCCCCGCCTTCACGCTGAGCTGGGACCAGGCGGTCGACCCGGACGCGGCCACCCCGATGCTCACCGAGGTCAACAAGCTCTTCGTCGGCAAGTCGTCGCCGGAGCGGTTCGTGGCGGCACTGAAGGCGCTGAAGTGAGCGCCGCGAGAGGCGCCGGCCGCCCGCACCCTTCCTGGGCGCTGCCCGCCGTGCTGTTCTTCGGCTTCTTCGCCCTGGTCCCGATGGCCCTGGCGTTCGGCCTGTCCTTCACCTCCTGGAACGGCCTGGGCGAACCGCGCCCGGCCGGACTGGCCAACTGGCACGCCCTGCTGACCGACGGCCGGCTCACCCGCTCGCTGGGCGTCACCGTCGCGCTGACCGTGGTGAGCTGCGCCTTCCAGACGACCGCCGCCCTGCTCCTCGGCGTCTGGGCGGCGGGCCCGCAGCGCAACCGGGCGGTGCTGTCGGCGGTCTTCTTCGTGCCGTTCCTGCTCTCCTCGACCGCCGTCTCGCTGCTGTTCTACGCCCTGCTCGACCCCAACTTCGGCATCGTGCCCGGCGACACCCTCGGCACGACCTCCGGGGCGTTCCTCGCCCTGGTCTTCGTCGGCGGCTGGCAGTTCATCCCGTTCCACACCCTGATCTACCAGGGCGGTGCCCGGCAGATCCCCGAGGTGCTCTACCAGGCGGCCGCGATCGACGGCGCCGGACGCCTGCGCCGGTTCCGCTCCATCACCCTGCCCCAGCTCCGCAACACGGCGGCGACCTCCCTGGTGCTGATGGTGGTCGGCTCGCTGACCTACTTCGAGACCGTGCTCATCCTCACCCAGGGCGGCCCCGGCACCGACACCGCGATCCTGCCGTACCTGATGTACGAGGCGGGCTTCAAGGCGTACGACTTCGGTTACGCGAGCGCCATCGCGTCCTTCCTGGTCGTGGCCGCCACCGCGCTGTCGCTGCTGCTGGTCCGGGTGACCGGCTTCGGCGCCATGCGCAGCACCCGGGAAGGGATGTGACGCCGTGAGCCGCCCGGCCAACCCGCTGGCGGGCCTGGGCGCGGTGATCTGGCTCGCCGTCGTCCTCGTCCCGGTCTACGTCATGGTCTCGGTGTCCCTGACCCGCCAGGACGAGGCGCTCGGCAGCAACGCCCTGCGCCCGCCGCGCCACCCCACCCTCGCCAACTACGGCACCGTTCTGGACAACGGCTTCGGCCACTTCCTGGCCAACACCGTCCTGGTCGCGGCCGTGGTGGTGGGGATCGTCCTGGTGCTGTGCGTCCCGCTGGCGTACGTCGCCGTGCGCACCCGCGGTGTCTGGTCGGGCGGCGCGTTCCGGCTGTTCCTCCTCGGCGTGGCCGTCCCCGCGCAGGCGGTGGTGGTCCCGCTCTATCTGATGATCACCAAGCTGAACCTCTACGACAGCCTGCTCGCCGTCGCCCTGCCGACCGCCGCCTTCGCCATGCCGGTGTCCGTGCTGGTGCTCACCGGCACCCTGCGGGACATCCCCGAGGAGCTCTACGAGGCGATGGCGCTGGACGGCGCGTCACCGGTCCGGATGCTGTTCCGCCTGGTCGTGCCGCTGGCCCGGGGCGGCATCGGCACCGTCGTGGTCTACGCGTCCCTCCAGGCGTGGAACGGCTTCCTCTTCCCGCTGATCTTCACCCAGTCCGAGGACAGCCGGATGCTGACCCTCGGCCTGTTCACCTATGTCAGCCAGTTCGGCGTGAACATCCCCGCCCTGCTCGCCTCGGTCGTCCTCTCCGGCGTCCCCGTGTTCGCCGTCTACCTGGTGGCCCGGCGCACCCTGGTCGGCGGTCTGATGGGCGCGGGCGGCAAGTGACCGGCTCCCCCACGTCTCCCGACAGGAGTTCCATGACCTCCGCCGCCTGGCGCGACCCCGCCCTGCCCGCCGCCGAACGCGTCGAGGACCTGCTGGCCCGGATGACGCTGCGCGAGAAGACCGCCCAGCTGTACGGCGTCTGGGTGGGCGCCGGCCCGGACGGCGGCGAAGTCGCCCCGCTGCAGAGCGAGATGAGCGCGGTGCCGGACTGGGACGAGCTGATCGCGCACGGCCTGGGCCAGCTCACCCGCTCCTTCGGCACCGCCCCGGTCGACCCCGGGCAGGGCGCCCGCGCCCTCGCCGCCGCCCAGCGGCGGATCGCCGCCGCGGGCCGCTTCGGCATCCCGGCCCTCGCCCACGAGGAGTGCCTGGCCGGGTTCACCGCCTGGGGCGCCACCGCCTATCCGGTGCCGCTCGCCTGGGGCGCCTCCTTCGACCCGGAGCTGGTGGCCGAGGTGGGCGCCCGTATCGGCGGTGACCTGCGCGCGGCCGGTGTCCACCAGGGCCTCGCCCCGGTGCTGGACGTGGTCCGTGACGCACGCTGGGGCCGGGTGGAGGAGACGATCGGCGAGGACCCGTACCTGGTCGGCACGGTCGGCGCCGCCTACGTACGCGGCCTGGAGTCGGCCGGCGTCGTCGCCACGCTGAAGCACTTCGCCGGGTACGCGGCCTCGGCCGGCGCCCGCAATCTCGCGCCGGTACGGGCGGGCGCGCGGGAGCTGGCCGACGTGACGCTGCCGCCGTTCGAGCTGGCGCTGCGCGAGGGCGGGGCCCGGTCGGTGATGGCCGCGTACACCGAGACCGACGGGGTGCCCGCCTCGGCCGACGCCCGGCTGCTGACCGGGGTGCTGCGCGAGGAGTGGGGATTCACCGGCACGGTGGTCGCGGACTACTTCGGCGTCGGCTTCCTGCGCACCCAGCACCGGCTCGCCGAGGACCGCGCCGGGGCCGCCCACCTGGCGCTGGAGGCGGGCGTGGACGTGGAACTGCCCACCGTGGACTGCTACGGCACGTCGCTGGCCGACGCCGTGGAGGCGGGCCGCGTCCCGGAGGCCCTGGTGGACCGGGCGGTCCGCCGGGTGCTGCTGCAGAAGTGCGAGCTGGGCCTGCTGGACCCCGACTGGGACCCGGAGCCGGCCGGTCCCGTCGTCCTGGACTCCCCCGAGGGGCGGGCGCTGGCCCGGCGGCTGGCGGAGGAGTCGGTGATCCTGCTGGAGAACCCGGCGGGCCTGCTCCCGCTGGCCCCCGGCGCCCGGATCGCGGTGGTCGGCCCGCGCGCCGCCGACCCGCTGGCCATGCTCGGCTGCTACTCCTTCCCGGCACACGTCCTCCCCCACCACCCGGGTGTCGCGCCGGGCATCGCGATCCCGACCGTGCTGGAGGCGCTGCGGGACGAACTCCCGGACGCGGAGGTCACGTTCACGCAAGGGTGCGGGGTGTCGGACGCGGACTCCTCCGGGTTCGCCGGGGCGGTGGCCCGCGCGGCGGAGGCAGACGTGTGCGTGGCGGTGCTCGGCGACCGGGCCGGGCTGTTCGGGCGCGGCACCTCCGGTGAGGGCTGCGACGCGGCCGACCTGCGGCTGCCGGGCGTCCAGGGCGACTTGCTGGACGCCCTGGTGGCGACCGGTACGCCGGTGGTGCTGGTGCTGCTCACCGGGCGGCCCTACGCGCTGGGCCGCTGGGCGGGGCGGCTCGGCGCGGTGGTGCAGGCGTTCTTCCCCGGCGAGGAGGGCGGTCCGGCGCTGGCCGGGGTCCTGGGGGGCCGGGTGAACCCCTCCGGACGCCTGCCGGTGAGCGTGCCGCGGACGCCGGGCGGCCAGCCCTGGACCTACCTCCAGCCGCCGCTGGGCCTGGCGAGCGAGGTCAGCAGCCTCGACCCGACCCCGCTGCACCCCTTCGGCCACGGCCTGTCGTACACCGCCTTCGCCTGGACGGACTTCGGCCCGCCGGAGGCGGAGACCGGCACGGACGGCTCGTACGAGGTGACGGTGACCGTGCGCAACACCGGGGCGCGGACGGGCGCGGAGGTGGTCCAGCTCTATCTGCACGACCCGGTGGCCTCGGTGACCCGGCCGGACGTACGCCTGGCCGGCTACCAGCGGGTCGAGCTGGCGCCCGGCGAGGCCCGCCGGGTCACCTTCGCCTTCCACGCCGACCTGGCGTCCTTCACCGGCCTCGCGGGGGTGCGGGTGGTCGAGCCGGGGCTGCTGGAGCTGCGGCTCGGCCCGTCCGCCGCCGAGGTCCGGCACACCACCCGGCTGCGGCTGACCGGGCCGGTACGCCAGGCCGGGCCGGACCGGGTGCTGCGCTGCCGGACCTCGGTGACACCGGTGGAGTAGGCCGGGAACGGCGAAGGCCGCCCCGGTCGGAACCGGAGCGGCCTTCGTACTGGAGCGCTGGGCAGGGATTGCACCTGCATTTCCCCGCAGGAAGCGGGGCGTCTTGACTTGGACCACCAACGCGCGGCGTTCGTACCGGAGTTGTTCCGGCCGTTCGCTGTGTGATGATCATAGCGCGTGATCGCGGCGGTGCGCCACCCGAGCCGGACCGGTCCCCTCAGTCTTCGACTCGCTCGAACCGCCACCGGTGCACCGGCCGGGACACCAGCTCCGCGTCCGGCGCCGGGAGTTCCGGCACGTCCGCGTCGTAGGCCGCGTCCCACCAGGTGATGACCAGCACCCGGTCGCCCGGCGCGCGGAAGGTCTCGCGGCGCAGCGGAGTCGTGTCGAGCCGCTGCGCGCGGGCCCAGGCGAGGAGTTCCCCACCCCGGCCCTCGGCGGCCTTCGCCTCCCACATCAGGGCGACGCTCACGGGTACAGGTTCTCCTTGCTGACCTCGTGCACATGGTCGTGGTCGTGGCTGTGCCCGTTGCCCGGCACGTGCGGGTCGGTCACCGGCAAGGAGGAGTCGGCGGACAGGTCCCAGTCGGAGGCGGAACGGTTGCGGGCGACCATCTCGGCGCCGAGGGCGGCCACCATCGCGCCGTTGTCCGTGCACAGCTTCGGGCGGGGCACACGCAGCCGGATGCCGGCCGCCTCGCAGCGCTCCTGGGCAAGGGCCCGCAGCCGGGAGTTGGCCGCGACACCGCCGCCGATCATCAGGTGGTCCACGCCCTCGTCCTTGCAGGCGCGCACCGCCTTGCGGGTCAGCACGTCCACCACGGCCTCCTGGAAGGACGCGGCCACGTCCCGCACCGGCACCTCCTCACCGGCCGCGCGCCTGGCCTCGATCCAGCGGGCCACGGCGGTCTTCAGGCCGGAGAAGGAGAAGTCGTACGCGGGATCGCGGGGGCCGCTCAGGCCGCGCGGGAAGGCGATGGCCGCCGGGTCGCCCTCACGGGCGTAGCGGTCGATGACCGGGCCGCCGGGGAAGCCCAGGTTCAGCACGCGGGCGATCTTGTCGAACGCCTCGCCCGCCGCGTCGTCGATGGTGGCACCCATCGGCCGCACGTCGGAGGTGATGTCCGAGGAGAGGAGCAGCGAGGAGTGGCCGCCGGAGACCAGCAGCGCCATGGTCGGCTCGGGCAGCGGGCCGTGCTCCAGCTGGTCCACGCAGATGTGCGAGGCCAGGTGGTTCACGCCGTAGAGCGGCTTGCCGAGGGCGTAGGCGTACGCCTTGGCGGCCGACACGCCGACCAGGAGGGCGCCCGCGAGGCCGGGACCCGCGGTCACCGCGATGCCGTCGAGGTCGCGGGCGGTGATGCCCGCCTCCTTCAGCGCGCGGTCGATGGTCGGGACCATCGCCTCCAGGTGCGCGCGGGACGCCACCTCGGGCACGACACCGCCGAAGCGGGCGTGCTCGTCGACGCTGGAGGCGACCGCGTCGGCGAGCAGGGTCGTGCCGCGCACGATGCCGACGCCGGTCTCGTCGCAGGAGGTCTCGATGCCGAGGACGAGTGGTTCGTCAGCCATTGATCTCGGTTCCTTGTACGTCTTCCAGTGAGGAAGAGGGGTCGGTCAGGCGCATCACCAGGGCGTCCACGTTGCCCGGCTGGTAGTAGCCGCGCCGGAAGCCGATGGGGGCGAAGCCGAAGCGCTCGTAGAGCTTCTGGGCGCGGGTGTTGTCCACCCGGCACTCCAGCATCACCTCGGCGCACTCGAAGGCGGTCGCGGCCCGCAGCAGCTCGGTCAGCAGCCGTGCGCCGAGGCCGGTGCCCTGCTGGTCGCGGGCGACGGCGATGGTCTGCACGTCGCCGAGGTCGCCGGAGGAGGCGAGCCCGGCGTAACCGACGAGCCGGCCGTCGTCCTCCGCGACGAGGTAGCGGCGGGTGGCGCCGTCACCGCGCGCGTGGGCCAGCTCGGACCAGAACATGCCCCGCGACCAGGCGTCCTCGGGGAACAGCTCCTTCTCCAGCTCCAGGACCCGGTCGATGTCCCACCAGCGCATCTCGCGCAGCTTCGCGGTCACTTGGGGGTGACCACCTTGTAGTTCTTCGGCACCTGGGCGTCGGGCCTGCGCAGGTACAGCGGGCGGGGCTCGTCCAGCTCCTCCCCGGCGGCCAGCTTCGCGGCGGCCAGCGAGGCGAGCGCGGCGGCGGAGACGTGCTCGGGCTCGTGGACGTCCGGGAAGGTGTCCGGGTAGAGCAGCGCGCCCGCGCCCACGGCGGGCAGCCCCGCGACCCGCTCGGCGATGTCGGCCGGGCGGTCCACGGCCGGGCCGGTGAGCCGGGTGCGGGAGTCGGCGTACGTCGCCCAGTAGACCTCCTTGCGCCGGGCGTCGGTCGCCACGACGAAGGGGCCCTCGGTCATGTCGGCCGCGTACGCCAGGCCGTCCAGGGTGCACACGCCGTGCACGGGGACGCCGAGGGCCAGCCCGAAGGTGTCGGCGGTCATCAGGCCGACCCGCAGCCCGGTGTAGGGGCCGGGCCCGGTGCCGACGACGATGCCGGTGACGGCGTCCAGCTTGACCCCGGCGGCGGCGAGCACCCGGTCCACGGCGGGCAGCAGCAGTTCGCCGTGGCGGCGGGCGTCCACCTGGCTCGACGAGGCGACGACGTCCGTCCCGTCGTGCAGGGCGACGGTGACGGCGGGGGTGGCGGTATCCAGAGCGAGCAGAAGCACGCGAACAGCCTACGGCGCCGACGGCTCGCGCACGCCCGCCCCGGTCGGACCGTCACTGACTGCTACGGTCTGTATGAAGTACGACATATCCCGCGAACCATGACGGGTCGGTACGAGGCAGAGGTGGCGCACGTGGCAGGGACCAGCTCGGGGATCGTGGCCGGACTCGTCGCGGTGTCCGTCGGCACCGTCGGCCTCCTGGCCTACCAGGCCGACGCGACCGTCCCGGCGGGCCTGCGCGCGCCCACGGCGAGCGCCTCACCCTCGGCGGCCGTCAGCAAGGCCCCGCGCGACCGCCGCCACCCCACGGCCCTGCCGGCCGATTCCGGCAAGGGCGAGCGGGTCGTGTACTCGGTCGACGACGACCGCGTCTGGCTGGTGAACGACCACGGCCGTGTCACCCGCACCTTCGGCGTCCGCCCCGGCGGCGTCGACCCGGCCCCCGGCTCCTACTGGGTGACCTCCCGCTCCAACGCCACCACCGGCAGCGACGGTCTCCCGGTCGAACACGTGGTCCGCTTCACCCAGGTCGACGGCGTCACGGTCGGCTTCAGCGCCGCCACCCGCAACCAGGCCGCCGAACCCGGTTCCCCCCGCACCGGCGCCATCCGGGAGACCCGCCCCGACGGCGAGGCGATGTGGCAGTTCGCCACGATCGGGGTCCCGGTGGTGGTGATCCGCTGACGGGAGCGCGCGGCTCAGGCCGCCTTGCGGTGATCCACCCCGCGTTCGACGGGGTCCGGGGCCGGGGGCGGCGTGGAGATCGCCTTGGCCGCCGCACAGGACGCCAGCAGGTCGCGCATGGGGAACTGCGGGGCGGACTCGGGGC
>NZ_MUNH01000202.1:0-8879 GCF_002154615.1 Streptomyces recifensis | reverse complement strand
CCAGCTCGACGCCGGGCCGGCAGGCGACGACCGCCACCGGCCCGGCGTCGAGCTGGCCGGTGCCGTCCCCGCCCCCGGTCGGCGAGGCCCCGCGCTCCTCCTACGACCCGCTCCAGGACACCGGATACAACATCCCCGCCTATGGCAATCCGGGCACCCCCGGATACGGCGGAAGTGATGTGTACAACACAGGTGAGACGAACGTCCGCTACGGGACGTACAACTCCTCCGAAACGTTCAACAGCGGTCCCGCCTCTGAAGCGACCCCCGGCGCCGGATACGACGCGCCGGGTTCGGGCGAGCCCTGGAACACGCCTTCCGGAGGCCATAGGTGAACGAGGCCCTTCCCGACGTCCCCGAGGTCCGCGTGGTCGGACTTCCCCAGCTCACGTCGGGTTTCGACCTTGTGGAGCGGCTCGACCTGCCCATGCATCTGAAGGTGCACGGGCCGCTCGAGCCGCTCGGCGGTGAGCAGCTCGCGCAGCTCGCCGAGAAGATCCATCTCAAGGGCCGCGGCGGCGCGGGCTTCCCCTTCCACAAGAAACTCCGCTCGGTCGCCGAGTCGGCGATCAAGAAGGGCGTACGCCCGGTCGTCGTCGTCAACGGCAGCGAGGACGAGCCGGCCTGCCGCAAGGACACGGTGCTGATCAACCGTGCCCCGCACCTCATCCTGGACGGCGCGCTGCTGTGCGCCGAGGCGATGGGCGCGCGCACGCTGGTGATCGGTGTGACCCGTGAGTCCACCCAGCGCTCGATGGAGGCGGCCCTCGCCGAGCGCGGCCTGAGCAACTCGCGCCGCTCGGCCCTGCGCGCCTGGGTGCAGCGCAACCCGGTCCGCATGGTCACCGGCGCCGCCGCCTCCCTGATCCGCTCGGTGGACGGCGGCCCGGCGATCCCGCCCGGCCGGAAGATCAGCGCCTCGCAGAGCGGCGTCGGCGGGGTCCCCACCCTGCTCTCCAACGCCGAGACCTTCGCCCAGCTGGCCATCGCCGCCCGCATCGGCCCCGAGCGCTACGGCAACACCGGTCTGTACGACGAGCCGGGCACGGTGATGCTGACGGTGTCCGGCGCGGTCGCCCGCCCCATGGTGATCGAGGCCCCGACGGGTGTGCCGCTGCGCTACATCCTCCAGCTCGCCGGTGCCCCGCCGGTGCCGCAGGGCGTGCTGACCGGCGGGTACCACGGCAAGTGGATCGACGCGGCGACGGTGAACGAGGCGGTCGTCTCCCGCAACTCGCTGGACGCGGTGGGCGGCGCGCTGGGCGCGGGGGCCATCCTGCCGATCAGTCAGGAGACCTGCCCGCTGGGCGAGTCGCTGCGGGTGGCGCAGTGGCTGGCCGACGAGAGCGCCGGGCAGTGCGGCCCGTGCTACCTCGGACTGCCCGCCGCCGCGCGCGGCATGGAGGACATCATCAACGGCGGCGGCCCGGCCGCGCTGGAGGCGCTGAAGCAGGTCGCCAAGAACGTGAAGCGGCGCGGGGCGTGTTCGCACCCGGACGGCTCGGCGATGTTCCTGGAGTCGACCATCAAGGCGTTCACGGACGACCTGGCCGCCCATGTCCTCGGCAACGGCTGCGGACGCCCCGTGGAGGGCGTGCTGCCGCTGTTCGAGGACGGCAGGCTCCCCGCCGGCATCACGGGCGGCGCGGCGCCGGAGGAGTCCGGGGGCAGCCGCCAGAAGATCTACGTCGACTGGACGCTGTGCCGGGGCCACGGGCTCTGCGCGGACATCCTGCCGGAGGTCTTCGAGCTGGGCGCGGACGGCTTCCCGACGGTCGCCCAGGCCCAGGTCCCGCGCTACGCGGAGGCGAAGGCGCTGCGCGCGGTACGCCGCTGCCCGGCGCTCGCCCTGCGCATCGAGGAGGACACCCGCGGCCAGGCGCCCGCCCGGAACCTCCCGGTGATCTCCCAGGGCCGGGGGCGGCGCGCGCTGGGCCGCTGACGCGGCCGGGCGGGCCGCCCGAGGAGGGACGGCCCGCCCGGCCGCGGAACAGGCAACCGCCAACACGCCGAAGGCGGACCGTCTTTATGACGGTCCGCCTTCGTTTTCTGTGGAGCTAAGGAGAATTGAACTCCTGACCTCCTGCATGCCATGCAGGCGCTCTACCAACTGAGCTATAGCCCCTTGTTGCTTTCCGCCCGGTTTCCCCGGCGGCGATGCCAACATTACACGGACCCCGGGGTGGAACACCAAATCGGTTCCGTAATGTCCGTTATGCCGTGACGAAGGAGTAGAACCGCTTGAGCGTGCAGTGCTCCTCCAGCAGCCGGCCGTAGATCGGCTCCCCCTCGAGTTCGCGGTACGTCTCGATGGGGTCGCCTTTTATGATCAGCGCCCGGGCGCATTCCTCGCACCAGTACTGGTAGTCGGGGTTGATCGGCTCCATGTCGCGGACGATCGGGGTGCCGCTTCCGCACCAGTCGCACTTCCGCCTGTGTGCACCCATCGCTCAGCTCCAGCTGTGGCCAGGGGCCACGTGCGCGGAACCTCCAAGGATGCTCGCAGGCATCGCCACTCCCTCCCGTCGGGCCGAGCCCCCTTCCGGCCGTCTGATTCTGCCACGGCCGGGCCTGCACGGTCAGCGACGCCTCAGTACCGGTCCGGACACGGTCGCCCCCGCGCGAAGACCGTTCGCCGAGGTATACGACCATGGAACGCGAACGACTCAAGTGAACGGCCCGAGCGCGGGACAAGCAGAAGATCCCGCCCCTCGAAGGGACGGGATCTTCATCACCGATCTCTGATCACTCACCAGGAGTGTCGATCTGTGGAGCTAAGGAGAATTGAACTCCTGACCTCCTGCATGCCATGCAGGCGCTCTACCAACTGAGCTATAGCCCCTCGTGTTCTTCCCGCTCCGCGGGCCGAACAAGAAGAACTTTAGCCTGTGACCTGCCGGAAAGTGAAATCCGGGTCCCGAGGCCCCGACCAGGGGCTTCGGCGCGGCTCAGTCGTCGTCGCCGAGGACCGGCTCCGGCAGGGTGCCGGCGTTGTGCTCCAGCAGCCGCCAGCCGCGGGCGCCTTCACCGAGCACCGACCAGCAGCAGTTGGTCAGTCCGCCGAGGCTCTCCCAGTGGTGTGACTCAAGCCCGAGCAGCCGGCCGATGGTCGTACGGATGGTGCCGCCGTGGCTGACCACCACGAGGGTGCCGTCCTCGGGCAGCTTCTCCGTGTGCCGCAGCACGACCGGGGCGGCGCGGTCGGCGACCTCGGTCTCCAGCTCGCCACCGCCGCGCCGGACCGGCTCGCCGCGCTTCCAGGCGGCGTAGTCGTCGCCGAACCTGGCGATGATCTCCTCGTGCGTCAGGCCCTGCCAGACGCCCGCGTAGGTCTCCCGCAGCGCCTCGTCCCGGACGACGTCGAGGCCGGTCAGGGCGGCCAGCTCGTCGGCCGTGTCGGAGGCGCGCCTGAGGTCCGAGGCGATGATCGCGTCCGGGCGCAGCGAGGCGAGCTGCCGGGCGGCCCGGCGGGCCTGGGCGATGCCGGTCGCGGTCAGTTCGACGTCCGTGGTGCCCTGGAAGCGGCGCTCGACGTTCCACGCGGTCTGGCCGTGCCGCCACAGGATGATGCGGCGGCCCCGTCCCGTGCGGTCGGTCACCTCACCGGTGGCGCTCATCAGCGCTCCTGGCCGGGCTCGTCACCGGCCTCGTCCCCGTGCAGCTTGGCGTGCTCCTCGGCCTTGCCGCGGGTGGCGCGGGCCTCCTCGGGCAGCTCCAGCTCGGGGCAGTCCTTCCACAGGCGCTCCAGCGCGTAGAAGACGCGCTCCTCGCTGTGCTGGACGTGGACGACGATGTCGACGTAGTCCAGCAGGATCCAGCGGGACTCGCGGTCGCCCTCGCGGCGGACGGGCTTGGCGCCGCGCTCCTTCAGCAGGCGCTCCTCGATCTCGTCGACGATCGCCCGGACCTGGCGGTCGTTCGGCGCGGAGGCCAGCAGGAACGCGTCCGTGATCGACAGCACGTCGCTGACGTCGTAGGCGATGACGTCGTGGGCGAGCTTGTCGGCGGCCGCCTGGGCGGCGGTGTTGATGAGGTCGAGGGAACGGTCGGTGGCGGTCACTGTGCGGCTTTCGTTCGAGGACAGGGTGGGGTTCACGAAGACTCGGGGCGGGCCGGCCGGGCGCGGGGCGCTGTCCGGAGGCACCAGGACTTCAAGGGTCTCACGCGCGGCCGGGCCCACCCCACGTGTTCCGGTGCTCACGTGGGGTGTGCCGCGCCGGTCAGGAGGCGGGGGGCCGGTAGTCCTGGCCGAGGACGACGAGGACGTCGGCGCCGGAGGAGACGGCGCCCTTGGCCACCGCGCCGGCGGGCAGGCCCAGGGTCTTGGCGACCTCGGTGGCGTTCTGCCTGTCGGCGGCGTCGGAGTAGACCACCTCGGAGGCGGCCCGGGCCCCGGAGGCGGTGCCGCCCTCGATGAACCCGAAGCCGCCGCCGAGCAGGGTCACGCGGGCCTTCTCGGTGCTGTCCTTGGCGCCGGTGGCGTTCTGCACGGCGACCCGGACCGCGGAGCCGGCGTCGGGGCTCTTGGCGGTGCCGCCCAGGATGTCCTTGACCACGCTGTCACTGGTCCCGGCGGTCAGCGTGCCGTCGCTCTGCACCGGCAGGGGAACCGTCCGGTACTTCCCGTCCTTGGCCAGGTCGGCCAGCTTGGCCAGGAAGGTGCCGAGGTCCTTGTCGGTGAGCGGCGGGTCGAGGATCTGCGCGAGGGTCTGCACGGTGGTCGTCGCGGCCGAGGGGTCGGAGGACAGCTTGCGCAGCGTGCCCTGCATGACCTCACCGAACCGCTTGAGCTGGGCGTTCTCGGTCTCGCCGGGCCCCCGGTAGGTGGCGTAGGCGACGGCCGCCTTGCCACTGAGGGTCTGCGCCCTGCCCTGGTGCACCAGCGGGGCGGCGCCCTTCTTCTTGGCGTCCGGGTCGGGCACGTCGGTGTCGGTGTCGATCTCGATGTTGCCGACCAGCTCCACGAGGTTCTGGAGGTAGGGCGTGTCCAGCCGCCAGGTGCCCTGGATGTCGGTGCCGAGGACGGTGTCGAGCTGGTCGCGGGTGCCGGAGGAGCCGTCGTCGTCCACCGACTTGGCGAGCGTGGTGGTGGTGCCCGAATCGTCGGTCAGCGCCAGGGAGTTGGGGAGCAGGACGGTGGTGCCGCGCTTGGTCGTGGTGTTGTCGACCAGCAGCACGGTGGAGGTGCCGCGCTTGCCGGTGTCGTGCAGGTGGACCACGATCACGTCGCGCTTCTGGGCGCCCGCGGCGACGGTGGTGCCAGTCGCGGTGCCGGGTGAGGAGACGCCGGGCAGCTTCCCGGCGTACCAGAGGTAGCCGACGCCGCCCGCCACGACCAGGGCGAGGACCACGCCGAGGGCGATGATCCGGCTGCGGGCGCGGCGGCGGGCCTCCTCGCGGCGCTCGGTGCGGTTCTCGGTGAACTTCAGCCAGTCGATGACGTCCTCGGACTCGCCGTCCGGCTCCTCGACGAACGCGAACTCCCCGTCCTCGTCCGCTTTTTGACCCTCGGCAAGGGGTGTCTCGGGCTTCGCGTCGTCATCGGGCCGCGTCTGCTGCGGGATGTACGCGGTCTGCTCGGTGACCCTCGGCTGCTCGCCGCTGGTCGCGGCCTGCCCGTAGGGGTCGTGGCCGGGGACGGGGTCCTGCGTGCCGGTCCCGTACGGGTCGTAGGGGGCCTGCCGCGGCCCGTAGGGGTCGTAGCCGGGCGGTATGGGCTGTTGCCGCCCGGTGTCGTAACCGCCCTGGGCGTAGCCCTGTTGCTGCCCGTAGGGGTCGTGGTTCTGCTGCTGCGGCGGCTGCTGACGGGACGGGACCTGCTGGTACACCGGGCGGCCGTAGTCGTCGTAGCCGACGATCTCGTACTGGTCCCCTCCGTAACTGTCCTCGCCGTACCCAGCTTCGTATCGGTCGTTCACCGGTGCCCCTCTCGGCTCACTCGCCGCGGTACAGCTCGCGCTTGTCGATGTAGCGGACGACCCCGTCCGGGACCATGTACCAGATGGGGTCCCCCTTGGCGACTCTCGCCCGGCACTCGGTGGAGGAGATGGCCAGCGCGGGCACCTCGACCAGGGAGACCCCGCCCGCCGGCAGGCCGGCGTCGGTCAGCTGGTGGCCGGGGCGGGTGACGCCGACGAAGTGGGCCAGGGAGAAGAGTTCCTCGGAGTCGCGCCAGGTGAGCAACTGGGCGAGGGCGTCGGCACCGGTGATGAAGAACAGGTCGGTGTCGGGGTTGAGGGCGCGCAGGTCGCGCAGGGTGTCCACGGTGTAGGTGGGGCCGCCGCGGTCGATGTCGATGCGGCTGACGGAGAACTGCGGGTTCTCGGCGGTGGCGATGACCGTCATCAGATAGCGGTCCTCGGCCGGGGAGACGGCCCGGTGCGACTTCTGCCAGGGCTGGCCGGTGGGCACGAACACCACCTCGTCCAGCCGGAACCGGGCGGCCACCTCACTGGCCGCCACGAGGTGCCCGTGGTGGATCGGGTCGAAGGTGCCGCCCATGACGCCGAGCCTGCGCCGGCCCGTGCGGGCGGGGCCGTGGTCCGCCGTGCTCCGCGGCCGTTCGTCGACGGTGCCCTCCGCCGGACCGGTAGGCATGTCCTGCTCTCCCATGCGTGCAGACCCTACCGGCCCGGCCTGCGGCTTCTCGCCGGGGACCGGCCGGGCTTCAGCGGTCGCGGTTGAAGCGGGTGGTGATCCACAGCAGGAGCAGCAGGATGAACAGGGCGCCGCCGCCGGTGATCGCGGGGTTCAGGCTGTCGTGGTTGCCGCCGTGCTCTGCGCCCTCGGCGGCGAGAGTGACCAACTGGGCAGCGGTGCTGTGGAGGCTCATCTTCGGCGTGACCTATCGCGTGTGGGCGGGATAAAGACGTCTGCCCATCGTAAGCGGGCACCCCCTCGGCGATCACGCCGACTCCGGCAAAGGGGCGTGCGGGGCCCCGTCGGGAACCTCCGGGAGGCGTCAGTCGTCCTTCTGCTTGTAGCCGCGCAGGAGGAGCCAGCCGGTCAGCGCGCAGCCCACGACCATCACGATCAGCACGATCCGGAGCAGATTGCCCGGCCCCTGCTGCTGGGCGGCGCTCGACGCGGCCTCGGTCAGCCAGGCGGCTGCGGGGTGGTGCTCCATGACGTGACTCCTTTGAGGGTGCTGCCCGTCCACGGTATATCCGCCTAGGCTGGGCCCGGTCCGGGGGGCGCAGCGGGTTGACCGAGACGCAGGGGGAAGACATGTCCGACGACCGCCACGAGCAGGCCGGCCACGAGCGGGTGCCGGGCCGGCGCCGCAGCCGCTTTCCGGGTATCTCCTCGCGCGCGTACGAGCATCCGGCCGACCGCTCCGCCCTGGTGGCGCTGCGCAAACTGACCGGATTCGACACGGTGTTCAAGGCGCTGAGCGGGCTGCTGCCCGAGCGCAGCCTGAAGCTGCTGTTCCTGTCCGACTCGGTGCGGGTCTCCGACCGCCAGTTCGCGCACCTCAGCGACATGCTGCGGGACGCCTGCTACATCCTCGACCTGGACAGGGTCCCGGCGATGTACGTCACGCAGGACCCGAAGCCGAACGCGATGTGCATCGGCCTGGACGAGCCGGTCATCGTGGTGACCACCGGTCTGGTGGAGCTGCTGGACGAGGAGGAGATGCGGGCGGTCGTCGGCCACGAGGTGGGCCACGCGCTGTCCGGCCACTCCGTGTACCGCACGGTGCTGCTGTTCCTGACCTCGCTGGCGCTGAAGGTGGCGTGGATTCCGCTGGGCAACGTGGCGATCATGGCGATCGTGACGGCGCTGCGGGAGTGGTTCCGCAAGTCCGAGCTGTCCGCCGACCGGGCCGGGCTGCTCGTCGGCCAGGACCTCAGGGCGTCGATGCGCGGCCTGATGAAGATCGCGGGCGGCAACCACCTGCACGAGATGAACGTGGACGCCTTCCTGGAGCAGGCCGAGGAGTACGAGGCCGGGGGCGACCTGAGGGACTCGGTGCTGAAGATCCTGAACGTGCTGCCCCGCTCGCACCCCTTCACCACGATCCGGGCCGCCGAGCTGAAGAAGTGGGCCGAGTCCCGCGACTTCCAGCGGATCATGGACGGTCACTACCCGCGCCGTGAGGAGGACAAGGACGCCCGCGTCGGCGAGTCCTTCCGCCAGTCCGCCGCGAGCTATGCCGACGAGGTGCGCACCAGCAAGGACCCGCTGATGAAGCTGGTCTCCGACCTCGCGGACGGCGCGGGCGGCCTGGGCGGCCGGGTGAAGCGGGGATTCAACGGCTTCACCGCGCAGCCCCCGAAGGACGGTCCCGCGAAGGACGCCCCCGCCGGGGGCTGAGCACCCGCGCTCACCCGCGCGGCTGGGCGGTGTCGGCGAGCGTGCCGCACAGGGCGGGGGCGCCGGTCCCGTAGGGGTCGGTACCGGGCGGTCCGCCCGCCTTGGCACGCTCGCCGGCCAGCAGCGGCCGCAGGTAGGCGCCGGTGTCCGCGGCGCAGGAGAGCGGTCCCGCCTGGGCGCTGGAGACGGTCAGCCGGGTCTGGCCGATGCGCAGGGTGTCGCGGTCGAAGCGGAAGGTCAGCTCGCGGCGCACGGTGAACAGCGACACCGGGGTCCTCCCCTCGGTGCCGGCCGCGCGCACGGCGTAGACGAAGGTGCCGTCGGCCACGACCTGGAGGGTGGTCGCGTCGGTCTCGGTCACCCTGAGGGCGCCGCGGGTGCGGATGTCGTTGTCGGCCAGGGCGGTGCGGGCGGGGTCGAAGCGGACCATCCAGCCGGTGGGCGCGTGTCTGCCGTCGGCCGCCGGGGCGTCCATGCTCCGGTCGAACTGGTCGAGCTGGTCGGCGGCGATCAGGGCCCGTACGGGGCGGACCTGGCGGCCGGTGAGCACGTCGGGGTCGAGC
>NZ_MUNH01000201.1:370-7663 GCF_002154615.1 Streptomyces recifensis | reverse complement strand
GAGGCCGCCGCCGCGCTCGGCATACCCCGGCTGCGGCAGATCCGCCGGATCGTGCTGCCCCAGGCCATGCGCGCCATCCTGCCCACCGCCGGCAACGAGATCATCGGGCTGCTCAAGGGCACCTCGGTGGTCTACGTGATGGCCATCGGCGAGCTGTTCTACCAGGTCCAGGTCATCTACGGCCGCAACGGCCGGGTCATCCCGCTGCTGCTCGTCGCCACCGCCTGGTACGTCCTGCTGACCTCGCTGCTGTCGGTCGCCCAGTACTACGTGGAGCGCCGCTACGCCCGCGGCGCCGACCGCACCCCGCCGCCCACCCCGCTCCAGCGGGCCCGCCGCTTCCTGCGGGACCTGCGCGCGGCCGCCGCCCGGCGCGAGGCACCCGTCACCGCACTTCACCTCGGGGGAGAGAGCCGATGAACGACGTCATGGTGGACGTGCGCAGCGTCCACAAGAGCTTCGGCCCGCTGGAAGTCCTGCGGGGCGTCGACCTGACCGTACGGGCGGGCGAGGTCACCGTGATCCTCGGTCCCTCCGGCTCCGGCAAGTCCACCCTGCTGCGGACCATCAACCATCTGGAGAAGGTCGACAGCGGCTGGATCAGCATCGACGGCGAACTCATCGGCTACCGCCGCGCCGGGCACAAGCTGCACGAGCTGAAGGAACGGGACGTCCTCAGACAGCGCACCCACATCGGCTTCGTGTTCCAGAACTTCAACCTGTTCCCGCACCTCACCGTGCTGGACAACCTCATCGAAGCCCCCGTCTCCGCGCTGCGCCGCCCCAAGAAGGAGGCCGAGGCCACCGCGCGCCGCCTGCTGGACCGGGTCGGCCTCGCCGACAAGGCCGACGCCTACCCGCGCCAGCTCTCCGGCGGCCAGCAGCAGCGCGTCGCCATCGCCCGCGCGCTCGCCCTGGAGCCCAAGGTGCTCCTCTTCGACGAACCCACCTCCGCGCTCGACCCCGAGCTGGTCGGCGAGGTCCTGGACGTCATCAAGGACCTGGCCCGCACCGGCACCACCATGATCGTCGTCACCCACGAGATCGGCTTCGCCCGCGAGGTCGCCGACACCGTGGTCTTCATGGACGACGGCACCGTGGTCGAACAGGGGCCGCCCGCGGCCGTCCTGGACGACCCGCAGCGCGAACGCACCCGCGCCTTCCTCGCCAAGGTCCTCTGACCATCCCGCTCCGCACCACCAGAAGGAGACTTCCGCGTGTCCACCACCGCCCGCCGTATCGTCGCCCCCGCACTCGGCCTCGCCTCCGCCCTCGTCCTGGCCGCCTGCGCCAATCCCACCGACGGCGGCACGGCCGAGGTCGCGGCCGGCAAGGGCACCACCACGAAGATCAACCTCGGCCCGGACCAGCACCGGATCACCACGGACCGGGTCGCCTCCATCGCGGCCGAGGTCCCGGAGAAGATCCGCAAGAGAGGCACCCTGGAGATCGTCGACTCCTCCAACTCGGCCGCGCCACTGGGCTTCCACGCCACCGACAACAAGACCGTCATCGGCGTCGAACCCGACATCGCCTACCTGGTCGCCGGGGTGCTCGGGCTCAAGCCGCACCTCAACACCGTCTCCTGGGAGAACATCTTCGTCGGCCTGGACAGCGCCAAGTACGACGTGGGCTTCAGCAACATCACGGTCACCGAGGAGCGCAAGGAGAAGTACGACTTCGCCACCTACCGCGAGGACAACCTCGGGTTCGCTGCGAAGAAGGGCAGCGGCCTGAAGGTCACCGGCCCCGCCGACCTCGCCGGACGGAACGTCGCCGTCTCCAGCGGCACCAACCAGGAGAAGCTCCTGGTCGAGTGGAGCAAGGAGAACGAGAAGGCGGGCCGCGAGCCGATCCACATCAAGTACTACCAGGACGAGAGCGACACCTACCTCGCGCTCCGTTCCGGGCGCATCGACGTCTACGTCGGCCCCAACCCGACCGCCGCCTACCACGCGGCGACCACCGGCCAGACCGAGGTCGTCGGCACCTACTCCGGCGCCGGCGCCACCCTCCAGGGCCTCATCGCGGCCACCACCAAGAAGGACAGCGGCCTCGCCAAGCCGCTCGCCGACGCCCTCAACCACGTCATCGAGAACGGCACCTACGCGAAGGTGCTGAAGCGCTGGGGGCTGTCCGACGAGGCCGTGACCAAGTCCGAGATCAACCCGCCCGGCCTGCCCAAGGCCGGGAAGTAGGCGAGGACAGCATGACCCGCGAACTCCATCTCTCCGTCGCCCTCGGCAGCGCCGCGCCCCGCTCCGCCGCCCACTGGACCGGCCTGGTCCAGCTCGCCGAACTCGGCGCCCTGGACTTCGTCACCCTCGACGACTCCCTGGACCCCGCCGACGGGGACGGCCGCCTCGACGCCGTCGCCGTACTGGCCCACGCCGCCGCCCGCACCAGCCGCATCGGCCTGGTCCCCACGGTCACCACCACCCACACCGAGCCCTTCCACACCTCCAGCGCCCTCGCCACCCTGGACTTCGTCAGCGGGGGCCGGGCGGGCTGGCTGGTCGACGTCTCCACCACCGAGGAAGCTGCCCGCGCCGTCGGCCGGCGTGATCCCGCGCCCGACGCCGAGCTGTGGGCGGAGGCGGCCGACGCCGCCGAGGTCGCCGCCCGGCTCTGGGACAGCTGGGAGGACGACGCGGAGATACGGGACGCCGGCACCGGCCGCTTCATCGACCGCGACAAGCTGCACTACGCCGACTTCGACGGGCCGCACTTCTCGGTCCGGGGACCGTCCATCGTGCCCCGGCCACCGCAGGGGCGGCCACCTGTCGCGGTCGCACTCGACGCCCAAGGCCGCGACGCCCGCTGGGAGCTGGCCGCCCAGTACGCCGAGATCGTCCTGCTGGACGCCGACAGCCCGGCCACCGCCCGCGAGGCCCGTACCGAACTGCTGAGCCGGGCCGGCCGGGACGACCTGCGCGTGCTGATACGCGTCGGCGTCACCGAAACCCCAGGCGCGCTTCCGGAGTTGCTCGCCGACTGGCACGCCGAGGCCGGCACGGACGGCTTCCACCTCGTCACCACCAGCCCCACGGAGGAACTGCCCGCCGTGATCCACGACGTCGTACCCGCCCTGCGGGCCCGCGGCCTCTTCCGGGCCACCCACACCGGCCGCACCCTGCGCGACCACCTCGGTCTGACCCGCCCCGACAGCCGCTACGCCGTACGGACGGAGGCCGCGCTGTGAGCGCCTCGACCCCCGCCGGACGCAAGCAGGTTCACCTCGCCGCGCACTTCCCCGGTGTCAACAGCACCACCGTGTGGCGCGACCCCGAGTCCCGCAGCCAGATCGACTTCTCCTCCTTCCAGCACCTGGCCCGCACCGCCGAGCGCGGCCGGTTCGACTTCTTCTTCCTCGCCGAAGGACTGCGGCTGCGCGAACGCAAGGGCCGCATCCACGACTTGGACGTGGTGGGCCGCCCCGAGTCGCTCACCGTGCTGAACGCGCTCGCCGCCGTCACCGAACACCTCGGGCTGGCCGCCACCGTCAACGCCACCTTCAACGAGCCGTACGAACTCGCGCGCAGATTCGCCTCGCTCGACCACCTCTCGGGGGGCCGGGCCGCGTGGAACATCGTGACCTCCTCCGACGCGTTCACCGGCGAGAACTTCCGGCGCGGCGGCTACCTCGACCGCGCCGACCGCTACACGCGTGCCGCCGAGTTCGTGGAGGTGGCCCGCGCCCTGTGGGACTCCTGGCCCAGCGGCGGCACCCCGCGCACCGTCCGGCACAGCGGGCCCCAGTTCGACATCACCGCCCGCGCCACGCTGCCCCACTCGCCCCAGGTGCACCCCGTCCTCATCCAGGCCGGGGACTCCGACGAGGGCCGGGAGTTCGCCGCGCGCACCGCCGACGTCGTCTTCAGCCGGCACGGCACCCTGGAGGCGGGCCGTGCCTTCCACGCCGACGTCAAGGGCCGCCTGGCCCGGTACGGGCGCACCCCGGACCAGCTCAAGATCCTGCCCGCCGCGACGGTCGTCCTCGGCGACAGCGAGGCCGACGCGCAGGAGCGCGCCGCCCACATCCGGCGTCAGCAGGTCAGCCCGCAGACGGCCATCGCCACGCTGGAGAACGTCTGGGGCCGCGACCTCACCGGCTACGACCCCGACGGACCGCTCCCGGACGTGGAACCCGTGCCGGACGGCGAACTCGCCCAGGGCTGGGCGCACATGGCCGACCGCTTCGGCATCGCGGCCCGCTGGCGGGCGCTCGCCGAGGAGAAACACCTCTCCATCCGCGAGCTGGCCATCGAACTCACCGCCCGCCAGTCCTTCATCGGCACCCCCGGCTCGGTCGCCGCCGCCATGGACGAACACGTGCAGACCGACGCGGCCGACGGCTTCATCCTCGTACCCCACCTCACCCCCGGCGGGCTCGACGAGTTCGTCGACCGGGTCGTGCCGCTGCTCCAGGAGCGCGGTGTCCTGCGCACCGAGTACGAGGGGCGCACCCTGCGCGACCACCTCGGCCTCGGCCTCCCCGCACCGCGTCAACAGGAGCCCGCATGAGGTTCCAGGTCCTCACCATCGGCGGTCACGCCCCGCACCCCCTGACCGGCGAACAGGTGCCCGCCGCCGACCGGTTGACCGAGATCGTGGAGACCGGGGTCGCCGCCGAGGAGCTGGGCTTCGACGCGTACGCGATCGGGGAGCGGCACGCCGGTCCCTTCCTCTCCTCCAGCCCCACCGTGCTGCTCGGCGCGCTCGCCGCCCGCACCTCGCGCATCCGGCTGCTCACCGGCGTCACGGTGCTCGCCATCCTCGACCCCGTCCGGGTCGCCGAGGACTACGCCACTCTCCACCAGCTCTCCCGCGGCCGCCTCGAACTCGTCATCGGCAAGGGCGCCGAGGCCGGCCACTTCGACCTCTTCGGCCTGGACGAGGGCCTCCAGTGGGACTACCAGGCCGAGAAGTACGAGCTGCTGCGCAGGCTCTGGCGCGAGGAGGACGTCACCTGGCAGGGCAAGTTCCGCCCGCCCCTGAGCGGCGTCACCACCCTGCCGCGCCCCTACGAGGGCCGCCCGCCCCGCGTCTGGCACGGCTCCGCCACCAGCCTCAACTCCCCGGAACTGGCCGCCCGGCACGGCGATCCGCTGTTCAGCGCCAACGCCATCCAGCCCCGCGAGGCGTACACCCGGCTCATCGACCACTACCGGGAGCGCTTCGCCGCCCACGGCCACGACCCGGCCGGCGCCCACGTCGGCGCGGGCTCCGGCGGCCTGTTCATCGCCCGCACCAGTCAGCAGGCCGTCGCCGAGTTCAAGGACTTCTACGAGGCCCGCGTCCGCCAGTCCTACAAGCCGCACCTGGCCGGCAAGCCGGGCTACAACACGCCGTTCCGCACGGTCGAGGAGGCCATCGCGGACGGGCCCCACCTGATCGGCAGCCCGCAGCAGGTCATCGACAAGATCCTCGGTTTCCACGCGGCCTACCGGCACGACCTGCAGTCCGTCACCGTCGACGGCTCCGGCCTCTCCCTGCCCCGGCAGATCGACCAGCTGCGCTGGTTCGCCGAGGAGATCGCACCCGTGGTGCGGACGGAAGCGCCCACCACCCTGTGGCAGCAGGCGTAAGGGGGACGCACCGAGACACCCCCTGGCTCCCGCCCACCGAACTTCGCTCGAAAGGTCCCCCCATGGCAACCGTCCTGTCCATCTCCGGCAGCCCCTCCGCCACCTCCCGCACCGGCCGTCTGCTGCGCCACCTGGACGAACGGCTGAGCCGCCAGGGACACCAGGTGGTCCCGCTGGACGTGCGCGGGCTGCCCGCCGACGCACTGCTCGGCGCCGATGTCAGGCACCCGGCCATCGCGGCCGCCGCCGAACTGGTCGACCGGGCCGACGGCGTCGTGATCGGCACGCCCGTGTACAAGGCCGCGTACTCCGGGCTGCTCAAGTCCTTCCTCGACCTGCTCCCGCAGTACGCGCTCACCGGCAAGACGGTGCTGCCGCTCGCCACCGGTGGCACCACGGCCCATGTCCTCGCCATCGACTACGCCCTGCGGCCGGTGCTCAGCTCCATGGGTGCGGCCCATATAGTCCAGGGCTGGTTCACCCTCGACAAGGACATAGTGGTGCGCGAGGACGGCACCCTGGCCGTCGCCCCCGGCACCGCCGAGGCGCTGGCCCAGATCACCGACCAGTTCTCCGTCGCCCTCGGCGGCCGCACCCTGCTGGCCGCCACCGGGTGACGGGTCGGCGCGGCACGGGTCCGCGCCGATACGGGGGCCGGCGTCCGCTCGGCCCTTGGCCGCCGGCTCGCCGGTCAGCGGGCTGTGCCGGCGGGCGCTGCGCTCGCCCCGGCCGGTGATCCCGACCGTCGCGCCGTGCCCGGCGTACCGCGCCCCCACGGCGTCCAGCGCGGCGACGGACGCGGCGTCCCGCACATGTGCGGCGGCCAGGCCGATCACCACCCGGCCGGGGTCGGTGGCGGGACCGGGCGCGCCCGGTACGGCTCCGGGGTACAAGGGGACGGCCTACCGGGGCGGCCGTCCGGGCCCGGCCGGGCGGATCTGCGGACCCGCTCCCACCGGGGCATCATGAGGGGACCGAGGCAGTCCCCGGACCCCGAAGGCGGTGCCGACATGCCCGCAGCCACCCTCGCCGAGGCCGTCCACCAGGCCGGCTGGAAGGTCATTCCGCTCGACCTCGCCGGCGTCACGGACCAGGCCGGATTCATGGACCGCGCTGCCGAGGCCCTCGACCTGCCCGAGTTCGCCGGCCGCAACTGGCAGGCGTTCCAGGACGCCTGCGGCGACATCGGCTGGGGCCCCGAGGTGCCGGGCCGCCTCCTCGTCGTCGTCGGCTGGCGCGATTACGCGAAGGCCCAGCCCGAGGAGTGGGAGAGCGCCCAGCAGGTCCTCGAATCGGTCGCGGGACGCCAGCAGAAGTACGACTCGACGCTCGCGGTGGTCCTGACGCTGGTCTGAGGCTGCGGTCCTCGCCGGAGCCGGGCGCAGGTCAGGCGGGAGCGTACGGGGTGCTGAGCCCGTACGGATCACCAGGAAATGATTTCTTCTGATCGGGGTGGACCGTTTTCTTTTCCCTCCGACGCGGAAATTCACCGGCTTTATCGATCGGGCGTACGACGCCTCATACCAGAGCGGGACGCAGGCCGGGAGACTTTGTCAACTGCCCGCCGCGCCTACCGCCCAGACAACTACCGTGAATTCCCGTCGGACAACTCAGGGCTCTTTTCCTTTCCCTTTTCTTTCCGACGCCAGGCCCGACGGACCAGTACGAGGACGCAGATGGCTCACCTCCGCGCACCGGTCGCCCG
>NZ_MUNH01000201.1:0-330 GCF_002154615.1 Streptomyces recifensis | reverse complement strand
ACCGGTCGCCCGACCCGCTCCCGCACTGCCCGAGACGCTCATTCGGCCCCAGCTCATGCGGCTCGCCGTACTCCCGCCCGTCGCGGTCGCCCTCGCCGCCACCGCGGCCGTCGTGTTCACCGTCCGCTCCAGTGGCGCGCACGCCGGCCTCGCCCTCTGGGCGGTGCTCGCGCTCACCACCGTGGTCGCCGGGGCCGCCATCGCCATCGCCGCCGTGGCCGCCGACCGCGCCGCCCGCTCCGTCGGAGACCGCGTCGGCGCCCTGCGCCGCAACGCCGCCCGCGGCGAGGCCGACCTGCGCGCCCTGGTCGACGCGCTGCGCCGGGGCGA
>NZ_MUNH01000200.1:0-7022 GCF_002154615.1 Streptomyces recifensis | reverse complement strand
CGAGATCATCGGCGCCGTCGCCAGATCCATGCCCCCCGCCGCGACGTTGGCGAGGTGGCGGTCGATGTCCTCGTCGGTCGCGAACCCCGCTTCGACCAGACGCTCCCGGATCTGACGGACCGTGGCCAGTTCGAGGGCGGTGCACGCCGGTGAGGTGAGCGGGAAGTACGCGTCGGCCTCGACCTGCCGCAGCCCGGCCTCCCGGAGGAGCCGGGGCAGGCGGCGCCCGTAGGAGAGGTCGGCGCCGCGTTCGGCGAGGAGCCGGCGAAAGCCCTGGCGGAGCCGGTTGGCGAGCCGCTCCTCGGGGCCGTGCTCGTCGGGGCAGGTCAGGGGTTGCAGAGCCGGGTCGGCGTCCTCGATCAGCAGCAGGCCGCCGGGTCGCAGCGCTTCGATCATGGAGCGCAACGCCCTTTCCCGGTCCGGGACATGGACCAGTACGAGCCGGGCGTGCACCAGGTCGAAGCCCCGGCCGGGCGGTTCCTCGGCGCCCACGTCATGGGTACGGACCTCCACCGGCGGACGGGCCACGGTGTCCAGGCGTGAGGTGTCGATGTCGGTGGCGAGGACGGTACCGGCCGGGCCGGCCTTCCGGGCGAGCCAGGAGACGACGGAGGTGCCCCCGGCACCGACCTCCCAGCAGCGCCAGCCGGGGCCGATGCCGAGGCGTTCCAGGTGGCGGAACGTGGTGGGGTCGAAGAGGGAGGCGAAGGCGTCGAAGCGTTCGCCCGCCTCGGCCTGCCGGTTGTCCAGGAGGTATCCGTCCGATGGCGTCATGTCCCGCATCGTCCCAGCCGGTCACCCGGCCCGGGGCGGCCGACCCTGCGTCCACAGGCGGGAACAAAGCGGAATCCGCTGTTCCCACAGGCTTCCCCGGCCTTCTCGACGGACTGGCAGACTGACCGGGCAGGGCACGAATGGTGTCGGGTGCGGAGATCCAGGCAAGGAGATCCAGATGTCGATGGCGGGGAATCTGCGGAAAGTCACAAAGCTGAGCAAGGTCGGCGGCCTGCGCAAGGTGGCCGGTCTGGCCCGGCGCCGGCCGCGTGTGGACCTGAGCCACCCGGCCAGGTCACCGCTGGGTTCCTCGGTCGTGAACTGCGTGATGTATCAGGACGGCATACGCGTGCCGGGTTCCGCCGATGTGGTGGACGCCGTGAAGACGGTCCGCAACACCGGCGACGGTTTCGTCTGGCTGGGTCTGCACGAGCCGACCACCGAGGAGTTCGCCGATGTGGCCGAGCTGTTCGACCTGCACCCGCTCGCGGTGGAGGACGCGGTGGAGGCCCACCAGCGCCCGAAGCTGGAGCGGTACGGCGACACGCTCTTCGCGGTGCTGAAGACCGTCTGTTACGTGGAGCACGAGAAGCTGACGGCCACGAGCGAGGTGGTGAACACCGGCGAGATCATGGTGTTCGTCGGCGAGGACTTCGTCATCACCGTGCGGCACGGCCACCACGGCTCGCTGGGCCCGCTGCGCGAGGAGCTGGAGTCGCGCCCGCGTCAGCTCTCCAAGGGCCCCTCGGCGGTGCTGCACGCCGTCGCGGACCACGTGGTGGACGAGTACCTGAACGTCACGGACGCGGTGCAGGGCGATGTCGAGCAGGTCGAGACGGACGTCTTCTCGGAGGAGGGCGGCCGGGCCGATCCGGGGCGGATCTACCAGCTCAAACGCGAACTGCTCGAACTGAAACGGGCGGCGGTGCCGCTGGTGCGGCCGGTGGAAGACCTCGCCACCCGGCCGATGAGGGTGGTCGACCCGGAGATACAGGCGTACTTCCGCGATGTGATGGACCATCTGATACGGGCCAAGGACCAGATCGCCGCGTTCGACGAGCTGCTCAACTCCATCCTCCAGGCCCATCTGGCCCAGGTGACGGTCGCGCAGAACGAGGACATGCGGAAGATCACCGCCTGGGCCGCGATCGTCGCGGTGCCGACGATGGTCTGCGGTGTCTACGGCATGAACTTCGAGTACATGCCGGAAGCGCGGTGGCACTACGGCTACCCGGTGATCATGGGCATCACCGCGCTGGCCTGTGTCGCGCTCTGGCGTGGCTTCCGGCGCAACGGCTGGTTCTGACCCGTCGGTCCTCCGGGTCCGGCAGGCGAGGTCAGCCGTTCCAGGCGGGATGCCGGGGGTCGTCGGCGCGCACCACCACATCGGCCGTCGCGGCGGGGTCGGTCTCCGTCTCGTAGCGGGCGAAGGCGGGGAGCGTCCAGTGCTCGGGGTCGGGGGTGCGGCGGCGCAGGGCGCCGGACGACAGCAGGACGTGCACGGTCAGGTCGAACGGGAACCAGTGCTGGAGAAGAAGGGGGCCGTGCAGGAGCAGTACCCCGCCGGGCGGTAGCTGGACGTAGGAGCTGCGGGTGGCGCGGTCGGTGACCGGGTCCCACAGGTCCGGCAGCACCCGCCCGTCGCCCCCGGCGTCCAGGGGGCCGAGGACCTCGCGCCACAGCGCGCCGGTGTCGAACCAGCCGCTGTAGTACGACTCCTCGTCGCGCCGCCCGTGCTCCAGGCGGAGGGAGGCGGGACGCAGGAAGCCCTCGGCACCGACGACCAGTGACGGCCGGCCGCGTACCCGGAGCGCCTCGGAGATCCGGGTGGCCAGGTCACCCGGCCCTGCGGCGGGCGCTCCGTCGAGGCCCACGCGCGGCCAGGGACTGCCGTCGGCGGGCTCCAGCGCCAGAATCCGGTCGGCGAGCCGTTCGGCCAGCCGCTCCCAGGTGATCGCTTCGAGTCGCACACGCCCATGATGCCGGTAAGCCGGAAGAGGGCGGGAAAGAAGGGAAGGTCGGGTGGTCCGGCCTCGTGCGGGAGGACCAGCCGGTGCCGGGGAATGAACGGCGTATGGCACGTCCCGCAGGTGCACGCCGTCCCGTCTCGCCACGCGCCCCCGCGCTGCCCGATGCCGGGGGCGGCCCGGTCGTGGTGCAGCCGCAGCGGCGCAAGCACTGCGCCGCCTGCCGGCAGGGGCCGCTGGCGCTGCTGGTGCTGGAGGACGGGGTACCGCGTTGCCTCGACTGCGCGGATCTGGGGCACCTGGTGTTCCTCCCGCGCGGGGATGCCGCGCTGACCCGCAGGGCGCGGGAGGAGAGCCCCCTGTGGGCGGTGGTGGTGCGGTTCGCGCGGCGGCGTGGCCGGTACGAGCGCCAGGGCCTGCTGGTGGAGGAGGCCGCGCTGGCGCGGGCGGAGGAACGCTGCCTGGCCGACGCGGAGGTCCGGCGGCGGCGCCGGGTGCGGGACGCGCGACGCCGGGTGGCGGAGGACGAGCGCTTCGTCGCGGAGTTCGCGGCGGAGATCGGGCGGCTGTTCCCCGGCTGTCCGGACGGCCGGGCACGGGCGGTCGCCGGGCACGCGGCCCTGCGGGGCAGTGGGCGGGTCGGGCGGAGCGCCGCCGGTCGGGCACTGTCGGAGGCGGCGGTGACCTCGGCGGTGGTGGCGTCGGTACGGCACCTGGACACGCCGTACGACGGGCTGCTGATGAGCGGGGTGCCCCGGCGCCAGGCGCGCGAGCGGATCGCCGGGGCCGTGGAGGGAGTGCTGCGGGAGTGGCGGGAGCCGGCCGCGCGGGAGGTGGTGGAACCGGGACGGGAGCAGGGAGAGGAGTGACGGAAGTGGAGCGAGGGAGCCGGGGGTCGCGAATGTGGACCCATGGGCCCTGGAGTGCGGAAAGGTGGCGTCCGCCGCCCTGCGCGGGGGTCGGTGGAGACGTATCGTGGCCGCAAGGACACGGGGACGGGGTCGCCTGCGGGCCGGGTGACCGCCGAGGAACCCCCGTCCGATACCGCACGGCCCGTGGTGCCCCCAGCGCCCTCCATACCCCGGTACACGTCCGCGAGGAAGACGCCCATGGCCGATCCCAAGGGGTTCATGAGCACGCCGCGCCAGGAGTGGCCGCGGCGGCCGGTGGCGGAGCGGGTCCGGGACTGGGACGAGATCTACGTACCGGGGGCGTTGCTGCCGATCGTGAGTGCGCAGGCGAACCGGTGCATGGACTGCGGGGTCCCGTTCTGCCACGACGCCTGTCCGCTGGGGAACCTGATCCCCGAGTGGAACGACCTGGTGGCCCGGTCCGACTGGCGGGTGGCGAGCGAGCGGCTGCACGCGACGAACAACTTCCCCGAGTTCACCGGCAGATTGTGTCCGGCGCCCTGCGAGGCGGGGTGTGTGCTGGCCATCAACCAGCCCGCCGTGACGATCAAGAACGTCGAGTGGGCGATCGCCGAGCGGGCCTGGGAGGAGGGGTTCGTGCCGCCCCGGCCGCCGGACCGGCTGTCCGGGAAGACGGTGGCGGTGATCGGGTCCGGGCCGACCGGGCTGGCCGCCGCGCAGCAGCTCACGCGGGCGGGGCACACCGTGGCGGTGTACGAGAAGGACGACCGGATCGGGGGGCTGATGCGGTACGGCATCCCCGAGTTCAAGATGGAGAAGCGCTTCCTGGACCGGCGCCTGGAGCAGATGCGGGC
The DNA here is from genome assembly GCF_002154615.1 of Streptomyces recifensis. Classification (NCBI taxonomy): domain Bacteria; kingdom Bacillati; phylum Actinomycetota; class Actinomycetes; order Kitasatosporales; family Streptomycetaceae; genus Streptomyces; species Streptomyces recifensis. Next base: position 2,555 of record NZ_MUNH01000200.1, on the reverse strand, counting down.
GGAGGGGACGCGGTTCCGTACGTCGACGGCGGTCGGGCGGGACGTGCCGGCGCCGGAGCTGCGGTCGCGGTACGACGCGGTGGTGATCGCCACGGGGGCCACTGCGTGGCGGGAACTGGCGTTGCCGGGACGGGAGTTGGCCGGCGTCCATCAGGCCATGGAGTACCTGCCCCCGGCCAACCGGGTGTGCGCGGGCGACCTGGAGGCCAATCCCCTGTCGGCGGCCGGGCGGCACGTGGTGATCGTGGGCGGCGGGGACACCGGGGCCGACTGCCTGGGCACGGCGGTACGCGAAGGTGCCGCGTCCGTCACCCAATTGGACATCTACGCCCGGCCGGGCGGGGAGCGGGACGCGGAGGCGGAGCCGTGGCCGACCTACCCGAAGCTCTACCGTCTCTCCGGCGCGCACGAGGAGGCGGGTGAGCTGCGGACCGCTCCGGCGGCGGACGCTGACGCCCGGCTGTTCGCGGCGTCCACGCTCCGGTTCACCGGGGACGCGCAAGGGCGGGTGAAGGAGCTGCACCTGGTGGAGGTGGACGAGCGGCGCCGGCCGGTGACGGGCACCGAGCGGGTGCTGCCGGCCGACCTGGTGCTGCTGGCGCTCGGCTTCTCGGGGCCGGACCGTGCGGACGGGCTCATCGACCAGTTGGGACTGGAGACGGAGCCGCGCGGCACGCTCGCGCGGGACGGGGAGTTCGGCACCAACGTGCCGGGCGTGTTCGCCGCCGGGGACGCGGCGCGGGGTCAGTCGCTCGTGGTGTGGGCGATCGCGGAGGGCCGGGCGGTGGCGGCGGCCGTGGACCGGTATCTGATGGGTGAGTCGTGGCTGGAGGCGCCGATCTCGCCGTACGACCGGCCGATGTCGGTGTGACCATCGGCCGGTCCAGAGGGGAAGGGGAGGGAGGGGGACGGGGGCAAAAGGTGGTGCGCAGAGTCAAAAACAGTGACAGCCGTTCAGGAGAGCAGGAAGTCCGCCTCTCCCGCCTTCGCGCCCTCGATGAAGGCGGTCATCTCGGCGGTGGTGTATATCAGCGCCGGGCCGTCCGGGTCGGTGGACTGGCGTACGGCGATGCGGCCGTCGGCCAGCTTCATGGCCTCCAGGCAGTTGCCGCCGTTGCCGCCGCTCCAGGGCTTGTGCCAGCCCACGGCGCCCAGTTCCCGCGCGGGCATGCCGTTGTAGACGCGGCGGCGCGGATTGATGCGATCCATTCACAGCTCCTTGCGGAGATCCCGCAGGATCTCCTTCGTGCGTTGTGCCGTGGCGGCCTGCGCCGCCATGCGGTCCATGACCTCCAGATGAGTGGCCACCTCGGAGCGCGCGTCGAGGTAGACCGCGCCGGTCAGGTACTCGCTGTAGACCATGTCCGGGAGTTCGGGCATGGCGAACCGGAACAGTACGAAGGGGCCGTACGTGCCCGGGTGCGGCCCGTTGGCGAACGGGGCCACCTGGAGGGTGACGCCGGGCAGCGTCGTGGCCTCCAGAAGTTTGTCGAGCTGGGCGCGCATCACCTCGGGGCCGCCGACCGGGCGGCGCAGGGCGGTCTCGTCCATCACGGCCCAGAAGCGGGGCGCGTCGGGGCGGGTGAGGAGTTTCTGACGGCGCATCCGGAGGTCGACGTGGCGCTCGATGTCGTCGGGGCTGGTCTGGCCGATGGCGCCGGATGTGAGCACCCCGCGCGCGTAGTCCTCGGTCTGGAGCAGGCCGGGGACGAAGTGCGGCTCGTAGGAGCGGATGAGCGCGGCGGCGCCCTCCAGGCTGACGTACATGGAGAACCAGCCGGGCAGGATGTCGTGGAACCGCTGCCACCAGCCGGGCCGGTTGGCCTCCTCGGCCAGCTGCACGAAGAGTTCGGCCTCGTCGTCCGGAACACCGTAGGACTTCAGCAGGAGTTGGAGGTACGGGATCTTGAGGGAGACCTCGGCCGTCTCCATGCGGCGCACGGTGGCGGGGGCGACACGCAGGACGCGGGCGGCCTCCTCGCGCTTGAGCCCGGCGCGTTCCCGCAGGTCCAGCAGGCGGCGGCCGAGGACCACCTGACCCACGGTCGGCGCGGACCGCGGTTCGCTCACGTTGCCACCTCCGACGGAAGGGATAGCGGTTGCCTGGGCGGGGACACCCGGTGAAGGAACCCCGACAGCCCTGCGGCGCCGTTCGAAGACGCATTCGACGATCCGGACGGATCGGCGAGGGTCCCAATTGGCGCCGCGCGAGGTGCTGTTGCGAGCAGTGTGCCACGGCCGTTCACCGCGTCATACCGCACTCTGCATTTTTCAGAGTGACACTTGCCAAGTGTTCACGGCGGGGAGATAGTGGCAAGCGTGATTCCGTCCGCGCCCTTAGGAACAGACTCCGCCGCAGACCGTTCCCGTCCCGGCGCAGCACCGGCACCGGCAACGGCCGGGGCCGGCCGCCGGTTCCGCTTCGAGCTGGCCGCGCATCCGGGTTCCCCGGCCCAGGCCAGACGCCTGGCGCGGACCCGGCTCGCCGGCTGGTCGGTGTGCGCGGACACCTGCGAAAGCGCGGTGCTGGTCGTCTCCGAGCTGGTCACCAACGC
>NZ_MUNH01000199.1:0-23166 GCF_002154615.1 Streptomyces recifensis | reverse complement strand
GGGTCCTGGCCCTCGAGGGCGGTGAGCAGGGGAGCGGCGAGCGCGACCAGGACGAGGAGCGCGACGACGGCCGCGGCGACCAGGGCGGCCCGCTGCGCGCGCAGCCGCCGCCAGAACTGACGGGCCCCCGAGGCCGCCGGGGCGGTGATGTCCGCCCCGGCGGCCTCGACGGCGACGAGTGCTTCGCTCACCGGGTCACTTCACCGCGACCTGGGAGATGTCCAGCACGCCGGTCCAGTCGCTGATCACGATGTTCTTGACGTCCGAGCCGTACAGGCGCTTGTAGACGGGGTGGAACAGCGGGACCACGAGGGCCTGTCCGGCGATCTTCTTGTCCAGCGCGCCCCAGCGGGCGGCGGCCGCGTTCAGGTCGGTCAGCTTGTTGATGGCGTCGATCTCGGTGTTGACCGACTTGTCGTCCAGCAGACCGGTGTTGAAGTTCGCGCCGTCCTTGACGATCTGGCGGCCGTCGAAGATCGGGGCGAGGAAGGGGCCGCCGGAGGGCCAGTCGGCACCCCAGTGGGCGAGGAAGAAGCCGGGCTCGGTCTTGATGCTGTGGATCTTGTCCCGGTAGTCGTTGTCCTCCAGACCCTGGAGCCTGACCGTGATCCCGGCCTTCTTCAGGGCGTCCTGGAGGGCGGTGGCGATCTCCGGGCTGGTCTCGAAGTCCTTGCTGTTGGAATGCGTGAGGGTGACGGTCAGCCCGTTCGGGTGCCCGGCCTCCTTCAGCAGCTCCTTCGCCTTGGCCGCGTTGCCGGACTTGCCCGCCGGGAACAGGTCGTGCGGGGTGTACCCGAAGGACTTCTGGTCGGGCAGGAAGGTGGTGGCCGGCTCGGCGAGCGCGGAACCACCGGCCGCGTTGATCACCGAGGAGCGGTCGACGGCGTACGAGATCGCCTGGCGCACCTTGGGGTCGTCGAACGGCTTCACCTTCGGGTTGAAGGCGATGTAGTTCGTGTAACCGAAGTGGCCGGTGCCCACGCGGGCGGCGAGGCTCTTGTCGCCGCTGACGCGGGCGAGTTCGGCCGGGCCGAGGTTGGTGTCGGTGGTGACGGCGGCCTTGTCGGCGCCCTGCGAGGCGGCGAGCCGCTGGTTGATGACGGAGGAGTCGAGCCCGGAGCGCACGTCGACCTTGTCCGGGTACGCCTTGCGCTCGTCGTCACCGCTCCAGTGCGGGTTGCGCTCCAGCAGCACGCGCTCGCCGTCGTTCTGGTTCCTGACCACCCGGTAGGGCCCCGAGGAGACCGGGTGCTGCTCGTACTTGGTGCCGGTGTCCTTGCTCCTCGGCACCGGGGTGAACTGCGTCTGGGTGGCGAGGTAGGGGAACTCGCCCTCGGGCTTGTTCAGATGGAAGACGATCGTGCGCGCGTCCGGCGTCGCGATCGCGGAGAGGCCCTTCTTGTCCTTGTACGGCCCCTGGTAGTCGGCGGCGCCGCTCAGCCAGTCCCGCAGGTAGGGCGCGCCACCGGAGAGCTCGGGGGCGAAGGACCGCTCGATGCCGTACTTGATGTCGGCCGAGGTGATCGGCGTCCCGTCCTCGTACTTCAGCCCCTTCTTCAGGGTGTACGTCCACACGGTCGCGTCCTTGTTGGGGCGGCCGGTGTCGGTGGCGAGGTCGGGGACCACCTTGGCGCCCTCGGCGCCGTTCTCGCGGTTGCGCGTGGTGAGGGTGCGGAAGACCAGCGAGGGGACGTTGCCGCCGCCGGAGGTGTAGAGGCGGGCCGGGTCGAAGTCGGTCTGGGCCTCGGCGTTCAGCACGGTGAGGGTGCCGCCCTTGTGGGGCGTGGAGTCGCCACCGGCGCCCTTGGCATCGTTGTCCTCAGGGCCGCAGGCGGCGGCGCCCGCTGCCACGACCAGGCCGACGGATGCCGCTGCCACGCGGCGCGCTATGACGGACGATTGACGCATCGGAAATGACGACCTCTCGGGGGGACCCCCCGGATTGTCCGAGGGGTGAGACATGCGGACGAGGAATGAGACACCTGCGGACAGGTGCCGGCCCCGGCGTCAGTCGTCGAGAGATCCCGCGAGGAAGCTCACGGGCGGCAGGATGAAGAGGGCACGCATCGACGCGGACGCCAGGAAGGCGGCGTCAGCGACAGTCGATGTCGGCCACGCAGAGGGCGGTCACACCGATGAGCGCCAGCTCGATGGCGGCGCTGCGGAAGACGGAGTGACGGGACCACATGCGCAGAAATATGAACGAACTTGCGACTCATGTCAATGTGACATGAGTCCACCCCCGTCAACTCCTGCGGCTGCTTGTACGTCAACTCTTGGGATACGGCCAGGCGTTGGGCAGGCAGTGGATTCCGTCGTGGTCGAGGAACTTGGTCTGCTGCTGCATCACCGGGGCGATCGCGCCGTCCTTCTGGCAGGTGACGTGCCCGTGCCCGAGCCGGTGGCCGACCTCGTGGTTGATCAGCATCTGGCGGTAGGCGTGGATCTTGGCGTCCCCGTAGGTGACACTGCCCTGCGCCCAGCGGTAGGCATTGATCATCACGCGCTCGGTGGCCGCCGAGTCGCAGGAGACGTTGTCCTCGGTGGTGTCCAGGCCCGACTTGGCGCACCACTCGGCGGTCGTGCCGGGGCTGGCCAGCGTGATCACGAAGTCCGGCTTGCCGGTGGAGACCCGCTCGAAGGCGCGCTCCCCGCCGTGCGCCCAGCTCCGGTCGTCGTTGAGAGTGCGCTGCACGGCGTCGGCGAACAACGCGCCGTCCAGGCCGAGCCCCTGCTCGACATCGACCCGGTACGTCATCTTCGGGCCCTTGCCGGGCGCCTTCGCCGAGCCGGGCACGGTGTCGAACTTGCCGGAACCCTTGAGGGCCGCCCCCAGGGGATAGAGCCGGCCCATCTTCTGGGCGTATGTCAGCGGGACGGCGCTCGGCGCGCTGGAGGGCACGGCCTGGGCGGCGGGCGGCAGGCCGCCTCCCGCGGCCTGGGCCCGCGACTCGCCCTGGGCGCGGCCGTCGGCCACCTGGCCGGCGACGACGATGGCGAGCACGGTGGTCACGGCGGCGGCCGCGACCCCGGTGAAGGCCCGCCCCTTGCCGCCGTGCCGGGCGGCGGGCACGGTCGCCGGAGGCGCGCCGCCCTCGTCCGGCGCGGTCCTCGGCTCGGGCACCTCGGCCCGCCGGGGCGCCCGGGGTGCGGCACCCTCGGCGAAGGCGTCCAGGTACTCACGGCGGGGGCCGGAGCCCGCGTCCGCCGGCTCCGCGCGCCGCTGCCTCGGGAAGGGGGCCGGCGTGGCACGCCGGTTCCCGAACTCGCCCCAGCCGCCGCCCTCTTCACGCTGCTCGGGGTGACCGCCCCGCGCGGACCCGAAGGCGCCCGGCGCCCCGTCATCCTCGCGCCGGTCCGAGGGGACATGGCGTCCGGCACCGCTCACGGTCGCGCCGAAGCCACCCTGAGATCCGGCACTCCATGACTCACCGCCCCGCGGGCGCGGGCGCGTGGCGAAGTCTCCCGTCCCGGCGACGTCCCGGGTGTCCGCGGCCGCCGGGTCGGCGCCTTCTATGGCCGAGGCGTCCCCCTTGGGAGCCGGTCCCCGGCGACTGTGTCGTCCCACCCCTGCCCTCAGTTCTCCGCGTCCGTGGCGCCCGATGCGGCGCTCTCCGCGAGAAGTTCGCGGAACGCCCTGGCCACCAGCTCCGGGTATTCCATCATCGCCACGTGCCCGGCGTCCGGCAGGGACAGCAGACGGGAGTCCCTGAAGGAGCGGGCGGCCTTGGCGGCCATACGGAAGCCGACGAGTTGGTCACGGCCACCGTAGACCAGCAGGGTCGGCGCGAGTACCCGCTCGGCCTGCCGCCACAGCCCCTGCTGCCCGCCCAGGGTGTAGGCGTCCACGATCCCGCGCGCGGAGCGGGTCATCGCGTCCCAGAAGTACGGCAGCCTCAGGCGCCGTTCCAGTTCCTCCACCGCGTACCCGAACGCCTCCGGCGTCACGCTCGTGGGGTCGCCGTAACAGAGGGCCGTCACCCCGCGCACCCGCTGCTCGGCGGTCCACTCACGGGTGAACCGGTTGAACAGCGCGGCCACACCGGGCACGCCCAGCAGGGCGGTGGGGACCGCGCTGCGCTGGATGCGCAGCTCCGGCAGGGCGGGCGAGACCAGCGTCAGGGTGCGCACCAGGTCCGGACGGACGGCGGCCACACGCGTGGCGACCGCGCCGCCGAGCGAGTTGCCCAGCAGATGGACCGGTCCGCGTCCGGCCGCGTCCAGGTGGCGGATGACCGCGCGCGCGTGCCCGGTGACGGAGTAGTCGCCGTCGTCCGGCGGCGGGGAGTCGCCGAAGCCCGGCAGGTCGACGGCCTCGGAGTCGACGACCCCGTCCAACGCGGCCATCAGCAGGGACCAGTTCTGCGAGGAACCGCCGAGCCCGTGCACGAACAGGGCGGGCTCGAGACCCTCCCGTGCGGGCGGCCGGGACCGCACCGTCAGGGTGACCCCCGGCAGCCGCACCGACCTCATCCGCTCGCCCTCGCCCACCCTTACGGGTGCGACCCGGGGAAGCACGCTCGCGGCCGGCACGGAGGGTGACTCGGTCGAAGACATGTGGCAATGTTACGAGACGATCACACCGCAGCTCATGTGTTCGCCCTCACAGGCAGGGACACCCGGGGCGCCCGTCCGGTACCGCCGACGGCGTGGCGCGGCCCTGGGCGGTCTCCTAGGCTCGTATGACAGCGCAGCCGCGGGGTACCCGCCCGAGCCAGAGGTTCAGGAAGAGATTCCTGCGCGGAAGCTGGAAGAAAGGCAGGCCGTCATGGCCCACGACCCCATCGAGATCGAGCCGGACGAGATCGAGAGCCCCGACGACGACACCGAGTCGGGGATCGAGGATGTCGAGGCGCCCGAGCCCGACGCCGCGGAGCAGCGCACCCCCCTCACGGAGGAGCGGGACGAGCCGCTGACCGAGTTGGACCCGGCCCGGGGGAGCGAGGGCGATCTCATCGAGCAGGCCCGCGTGGTCAGGATCGACGACGACGACTACCGCTGACCAGTCGCGCACCGGGGCCGGGGCCACGGCTTTCGCGCTCGTCCGGTACGTGAAATTCTGCGCTCGCACCGCGCACGCCGGGGTTACCGAAAAGTACGATGGCCGCGCGGCCGACACCGCATGAGGACGACATTGGGAGGCGGCGTGACAGCCATCGAGCAAACAGAGGCAGCACGCCCGCGCGGCACCCGTCTGCCGCGCCGAGCCCGGCGCAACCAGTTGCTGGGCGCTGCCCAGGAGGTTTTCGTCGCCCAGGGCTATCACGCGGCCGCGATGGACGACATCGCCGAGCGCGCGGGAGTCAGCAAGCCGGTGCTCTACCAGCACTTCCCCGGCAAGCTCGACCTCTACCTGGCCCTGCTGGACCAGCACTGCGAGGCCCTGATCCAGGCCGTGCGCGCCGCGCTCGCCTCGACGACCGACAACAAGCAGCGCGTACGGGCGACCATGGACGCCTATTTCGCGTACATCGAGCACGACGGCGGCGCCTTCCGTCTGGTCTTCGAGTCGGACCTGACGAACGAGCCGGCCGTGCGCGAGCGCGTCGACAAGGTGACCACCGAGTGCGCCGAGGCGATCTGCGACGTCATCGCGGAGGACACCGGCCTGTCCCGCGCGGAGTCGATGCTGCTGGCCTCCGGGCTCGGCGGCCTCGCCCAGGTGGTGGCGCGTTCCTGGCTGCACAGCGACCGCAGCGTGCCGCGCGACCAGGCGGTGCAGTTGCTCGCCTCGCTGGCGTGGCGCGGGATCGCCGGATTCCCGCTGCACGGCACCGACCACCACTGACCCGCCGACGCGCCGGTGCGGCGTGTTCGCTGATGGCGTTCCCGCCAGAAGCATGCGCGTCCCCTCACCGGGCTAATGTGTGCTGGGTACGGCGCGGCAGAACGCGCACATCACTGACCGTCGGAGGGACATAGCCGTGGAGGTCAAGATCGGCGTGCAGCACGCGCCCCGCGAGATCGTTCTGGAGAGCGGTCAGAGCGCCGAGGAGGTCGAGCGCGTCGTGGCCGACGCCCTGGCCGGCAAGTCGCCGCTGCTGAGCCTGGAGGACGAGCGCGGCCGCAAGGTCGTGGTCCCCGCGGACCGTCTGGCGTACGTCGAGATCGGCGCGCCGACCGCGCGCAAGGTCGGTTTCGGCACGCTGTAGGCGCCAGTTCCGTGAAGGGCCCGGTGGCACCCGCCACGGGGCCCTTTTCGCTGTCCCCGGCGCGGGCGGCTCGCGCATCCGGTGGGCTCAGGAGAGGATTGCAACGCGCAGGTCACGGGTATGTCGGGCTGTGACCGCATGAGCACGCAGACGTGGGAGGGACCCCTCGATGATCCTCGAAGTGCTCGGTTCGGCCGCGCTCGGACTCGTCCTCGCCTTCGCGGCGGCGCACCGCCTGCCGCACCGGCTGCCCGCCCGCCCGCTGGTCTTCGCCACCGCGGTGGCCGGTGCGCTCTTCGGGGACTTCGTCACGCACAGCGCCCTGGGCCCGGCCCCGGTCCTGCTCACCCTGCTCGGCGCGGCCGTCGTGTCCGCCGCGTCCCTGTCGCTGCTGTGGCGCCCCGCCGGGCGGCTCCGCCGGCGATCCGCGCCCGCGTAGCCGCCCCTGACGGTCGGTCAGGCCGCGAGGCCCAGCGCGGCCATCCGCTTGGTGTGCGCCTCGGTGATCCGGGTGAACATGCGGCCGACCTCCGCGAGATCGAAGCCGTCCGCGACCCCGCCGACCAGCATGGTGGAGAGCGCGTCCCGGTCCGCGACGACCCGCTGCGACTGCGACAGCGCCTCGCCCATCAGCCGCCGCGCCCACAGCGCGAGCCGCCCGCCCACGCGCGGGTCGGCGTCGATGGCCGCACGCACCTTCTCCACCGCGAACTCCGCGTGCCCGGTGTCGTCCAGCACGGCGAGAACGAGTTCCCGGGTGTCGGTGTCGAGGCGGGCCGCGACCTCGCGGTAGAAGTCACTGGCGATCGAGTCGCCGACGTACGCCTTCACCAGGCCCTCCAGCCAGTCCGAGGGCGCGGTCTGCTTGTGGAAGCTCTCCAGCGCGGCGACGAAGGGGTCCATCGCGGCGGTGGGCTCGGCACCGATCTCGGTCAGCCGGTTGCGCAGCCGCTCGAAGTGGTGGAACTCCGCCGAGGCCATCTTGGCCAGCTCCGCCTTGTCCGCGAGGGTCGGCGCCAGCTTGGCGTCCTCCGCGAGCCGCTCGAACGCGGCCAGCTCGCCGTACGCGAGCGCGCCGAGCAGGTCCACGACGGCGGCGCGGTACTGCGGGTCCGCCGCGGCCGTCGCCCAGTCCTGGGCGGCGACACCGGTGGGGGCGCCCGCGTTCTCGGAGTTCTCAGGCTTGTCAGAGCTAGTCATGAGGCGCACAATAGCCCGCTCACCCCCTTCTGGAAGCCCCTGGTCAACCACTGTGACCACGACTACGTGACCAATTCGGCCATCGCGTGTGCGGCAATCCGGGGTATGGTGGTATTGCGCCTGCTGAGTGCGCCGACGATGTTCGGTGCGCTCAACGCCTTTGTGCAGTGGCGCACGTATGAGGATGCCCGGTCGGTGGCCCGATCGGCTCCGACCTGACAGCCCTCCTGGGCCGTACGGCACCGCGCGTACGGCGAGCGGAGGGACATCCTTAGCGGTTCGAGCGCTAGAGCGTCGGCAGAGGTCCCGTGTCTTACGGCTTGCCCCAGTTGGTTCGCCCGTACGGCGGCCGACGTGCCCGGCACGGTCAGACATGATCCCCGCGCTCGCCTCGCGCCGCGCACACAAGAAGAGGCAAAACCCTGACTACGACATTTCGTGACCTCGGCATTCTTTCCGAGACCGCCGAGGCCCTGGAAGCCGTCGGCATCATCAACCCCTTCCCGATCCAGGAGCTGACCCTTCCGGTCGCCCTGTCGGGCAGCGACGTCATCGGCCAGGCCAAGACCGGCACGGGCAAGACCCTCGGTTTCGGCCTGCCGCTGCTGGAGCGCGTCGTCGTTCCCGCCGACGTCGAGGCCGGCCGTGCCGCCCCCGAGGCGCTGACCAGCGCCCCGCAGGCGCTCATCGTCGTGCCCACCCGCGAGCTGTGCACCCAGGTCACCAACGACCTGCTGACCGCCGGCAAGGTGCGCAACGTCCGCGTCCTCGCCATCTACGGCGGCCGTGCCTACGAGCCGCAGGTCGAGGCCCTGAACAAGGGCGTCGACATCGTCGTCGGCACCCCCGGCCGGCTGCTGGACCTGGCGGGCCAGAAGAAGCTGGACCTCAGCCACGTCAAGTGCCTGGTGCTGGACGAGGCCGACGAGATGCTCGACCTGGGCTTCCTGCCCGACGTCGAGAAGATCGTCAACATGCTGCCGGCCAAGCGTCAGACCATGCTGTTCTCGGCCACCATGCCGGGCGCGGTCATCGGTCTCGCCCGCCGCTACATGTCCCGCCCCACGCACATCCGCGCCACCGCGCCGGACGACGAGGGCGTGACGGTCGCCAACATCAAGCAGTTCGTCTACCGCGGCCACTCCATGGACAAGCCGGAGATGATCGCGCGCATACTGCAGGCCGAGGGCCGCGGTCTGGCGATGATCTTCTGTCGTACCAAGCGCACCGCCGCCGACATCGCCGAGCAGCTCCAGCGCCGGGGCTTCGCCTCCGGCGCGGTCCACGGCGACCTCGGCCAGGGCGCCCGCGAGCAGGCGCTGCGCGCCTTCCGCAACGGCAAGGTGGACGTGCTGGTCTGCACCGACGTGGCCGCGCGCGGCATCGACGTCGGCGGCGTGACCCACGTCATCAACTACCAGTCCCCCGAGGACGAGAAGACCTACCTGCACCGCGTCGGCCGCACCGGCCGCGCCGGCAACAAGGGCACGGCCGTCACGTTCGTCGACTGGGACGACATCCCGCGCTGGCAGCTCATCAACAAGGCGCTGGAGCTGGACTTCAACGACCCGGTGGAGACGTACTCGACGTCCCCGCACCTCTTCTCCGACCTCGACATCCCGGCCGGCACCAAGGGTGTCCTGCCGCGCTCGGAGCGCACGCGCGCCGGGCTCGACGCGGAGATGGTGGAGGACCTCGGCGAGACCGGCGGCCGCGGTGCGCGCGGTGGCCGTCCCGGCCGTGGCGGGCGTCCCGAGGCCGCGCCGGAGCGCGAGCGTGCGGACCGTTCCGAGCGCACTCCGCGCCGTCGCCGCCGGATGCGCGGCGGTGCGCCGGTGGAGGCCGGTGCCGCCCCGGCGGAGACCACCTCCGTCGAGGAGCCGCAGGCACCCCGCACCCCGCGCCGCCGTCGCCGTACGCGCGGTGGGTCGGGCGAGGCGGCAGCTGCCCCCGCCGCCGTCGAGACGGTCGAGACGGTCCAGACGCAGGAGGTCGTGGCCGAGGCTCCCGCCCAGCCGCGTCGCCGCACTCGCAAGCGCGCCGAGGCGGCTCCGGCCGTGACCGAGGCCGCCGTCGAGGCGCCGGTCGTGGAGGCGGCCCCCGAGGCCGCCGTGGCCGAGGCCCCGAAGCAGCCCCGCCGCCGTACCCGCAAGGCCGTGGAGGCGGCTCCCGAGGCCGCCGTCGAGGCGCCCGTCGCCGAGGCGGCCCCCGAGGCCGCCGTGGCCGAGGCCCCGAAGCAGCCCCGCCGCCGTACCCGCAAGGCCGTGGAGGCGGCTCCCGAGGCCGCCGTCGAGGCGCCCGTCGCCGAGGCGCCCAAGCGCCGCACCCGCAAGGCGGCTGCCGCGGAGACGGCCGTGGACGCGGTCGAGGCCGCGCCCGAGGCCGAGGCCAAGCCCCGCCGCACGCGCAAGACCGCCGCCGCCAAGGCCGCCGAGACGGCCGAGGTCACCGAGGCCGCCGAGGCCAAGCCGCGCCGTACCCGCAAGACCGCCGCCGCCAAGACGGCCGCGACGGAGCCTGCCGAGGCCCCCGAGGCCGAGGCCAAGCCGCGCCGTACCCGCAAGACCGCCGCCGCCAAGGCCGCCGAGACGGCCGAAGTCACGGAGGCCGCCGAGGCCAAGCCGCGTCGCACCCGCAAGACCGCCGCCAAGGCCGTCGCGTCGGACATCCCGGCGCAGGCGACCGAGGAGCCGGAGGTCAAGCCGCGCCGCCGTACCCGCAAGGTCGCGGCCGCGGAGCCCACCGAGGCGTAAGCAGCACCCGCTGAGGCCCGGCCCCCTACGACAGGGGGCCGGGCCTCACCGCTGTCAGTACTGCGTCTGCAGGTGCTCCCAGAAGCCGTCCCGCAGGGACCGGCGCAGGTCGGCCTGGCCGCGCAGGGAGTACTGGAGCAGCCCCTCCGCCTCCACCAGGAGATCCTGGTCGACCGAGCCGGGCAGGTACGGGTGGCCGGGGAGAAGCTCCATCAGGCTGTCCCGCCCCCGCGAGACCAGCCACTTCGCCGCGATCTGGGCGCCGACGAAGCGCACGTCCTCACGGGTGGGCCGGTTGCCCGTGGCCTCGTAGGCGGCGGCCGTGCGGCGCGAGACGTAGGGCTTGCAGAACTCCAGGTCGAAGGTGCGCTGGCTGTCGACCTCCCACAGCAGCGGCTCGGCCTGGTTGCGGCCCTCGGGCGCCTCGATGCCCCACAGGTGGACCCGAGCCCCGTACCCCTGCGCCGCCTCGACCGCCGACACGAGGTCCTCGTCGCCGCCGAGGAGCGCCGCGTCGCTGATGGCGCGGTGGCGGGCGAGGGACTCCAGATCGGTGCGGATCAGGGAGTCGACGCCCTTCTGCTGGTTGTGGGCGTTGAGGTTGCCGAGGCGGACCTTGACGTCGGGCAGCTCGGCGATCGACTGCTGCTCGGCGGTGTGGATGCGGCGACGGGCGCCGTCGTACCAGTACACACGCAGCAGGCGGCTGTCGGCGAAGATCGAGCGGGCCTTGTCGATGAGCGCGTCGATCAGACCCTCGGCGTCCAGGTCGAAGGCGCGGCGGTCCTCGGTGCCGGCCACCAGGCGGCCGGCGGCCGCGTAGAGGTAGCCCGCGTCCACGAAGATCGCGTGGGTGGAGGGTGTTTTCGCCACCTCGACGAGCATGCGTTGCAGCAGTTCGTTGGTGTGGTCGATGCGGGCACCCAGAGCCGCCAGGTCTTCGTTCATCGAGTCCATTGTCCCGGCCGTCACGCTGCGAACACAACCGGTCCCCGTCAGTCCCGTCGCGAAGCCTTTTTACCTGACAGTAATTAGCCCGTGAAAAAATTTCCTTAGCGTAGGGAATGTTTGCGGTGGGCCGTTCGTTGTCTAGACATGTGACACCGCGACAACACGTCGCACACCAGTAGTTCTCCACTGGAGGATGACCAGACGAAGGGAGAAGCCTTCATGCGCTTCGAAATCATGCGACTCGACGAGGTCGACGGCTCGACCGTGGACAGCACCGTCGTGGACGCCGCCTCCGTCAACCGGATCGTGCAGCAGGCGGCCGCCATCGGCCAGCGCCTGTGGATCCGCCCCGCAGAAGGCTGCCCGGCCTCGTAGGGCGCACGACACACTCAAGCCTTCCGGGGAAGCCGAGGCCGAGTCTCAGCTTCCCCGGATCACCTGAGTGACCCCGTTGATGATCTGCTGCACGGCGATCGCGGAGAGCATCATGCCCGCGAGCCGTGTCACCAGGACGACACCGCCGTCCTTGATGACCTTGATGACCAGCAGCGAGTAACGCATCACCAGCCACAGCACGACGTGGATGGCGAGGATCGCCGCCCACACCGAGACCTGCGTGGCGACACTTCCGGCCTTCTGTACGGCCAGGATCACCGAGACGATCGCGCCGGGCCCGGCGAGCAGCGGCATGCCCAGCGGAACCAGGGCGACATTGACGTCCTTGGTCTGCTTGGGCTCGTCGGTCTTGCCGGTGAGCAGATCGAGTGCGATCAGCAGGAGCAGCAGTCCGCCCGCGATCATCAGCGCCGGGACCGAGACGTGGAGATAGTTCAGGATCTGGTGGCCGAGGACGCCGAAGACGGCGATGACCCCGCCCGCCACACAGACGGCCTGGAAGGCCATCCGCTTCTGGACCTTGGCGGGCCGCCCCGCGGTCAGGGCGAGGAAGATCGGGGTGATCCCCGGCGGGTCCATGATGACGAAGAGGGTCAGGAACAGGGAGCCGAAGACGGCGAGGTCGAACATCGTGTGCCTTGCATGATGGAGCCACCGCCGTACGGCACCCTGAGCCCCCTCAGGGGCACGAAGCGGGCGCGCACGGCGGACGTGCGGGTGATCGGGTTGGGGGAAAGCAGAAAGGCGGCGCCGGGGCTCAGGCCCCGCCGGTCCCCGGTACGGGGAACGCGCCGGTCGCCCGGCGGATGATCTCGCCGTAGACCTCGGGATCGGTGGAGTTCTCGCCGAGCGCGACGGTCTTGCGGGTGCCGTGGTAGTCCGAGGAACCGGTGACCAGCAGGTCCAGGTCCTTCGCCAGGCCGCGCAGGCGGGTCCGGGTGGCCTGGTCGTGCTCGGTGTGGTCGGCCTCGAGCCCGTCGAGCCCGGCGGCGGCCATCGCGGCGATCGCGTCAGGCGACACCGTGCGGCCGCGCTTGGCGGCGGCCGGGTGGGCGAGGACGGTCACGCCGCCCGCGCCCTTCACCAGCCGGATCGCCTCCAGCGGATCGGTCTCGTGCTTGTCGACGTAGGCCCGCCCGCCGTCGGCCAGCCACTCGGGCGTGAACGCGTCGCTCACGGTCGGGACGACACCCAGCTCCACCAGCGCGGACGCGATGTGCGGCCGGCCCAGCGTGCCCCCGGCGGCGATCCGCTCGACCTGCTCCCGGGTGACCGGCACGCCGAGCGCGTTCAGCTTGGCGATCATCGCGTGGGCACGCGGCACCCGGTCGTCCCGGACCAGCTCGCGCTCGGCGAGCAGGGCGGGCTCCTCGGGGTCGAAGAGGTAGGCCAGCAGGTGCAGGGAGACGCCGTCGATCCGGCAGGAGAGCTCGGCGCCGGTGACGAGGGTGAACCCCTCGGGCAACGCGGCCAGGGCGGCCAGGGCCTCGGCGTGTCCACGGGTGGTGTCGTGGTCGGTCAGCGCGACCACGTCCAGTCCCGCGCCGGCGGCCGCGCGCATCAGCTCGGCCGGGGTGTCCGTGCCGTCGGAGGCGGTGGAGTGGCAGTGCAGGTCGATGCGCACGGCTGCTCCAGACGGCTCGCGGGGACGGTGAGGACACCTAAGGATAGCCGCGCGTACGGCATGCCCTGTCACCCCCGCTCCCCGGAGGCGCCCCCTACAGGTCGGGCCGCACCAGCCGGGGCGAGAGCGCCCCGCAGGGCACCAGGTCCACCTCGGGGCCCGCGTCCCGGAGGTCGGTCAGCACCAGCTCGTCGTACATCAGCAGACCGGACTGCGCGGGCCAGGTGACCGCCCACAGCCAGACGCCGAGCGCCTCGCCGGCGAAGACGGCGCGGTCGTCCGGGACACCGTCGACGTGCCAGAGCGGGGTGGGACGGCCGGTCGCCAGCACCTTGGCCTGCGGCGGCTTCTCCATGTCCAGGTAGGGGCCGGGGTCGGGGCCGTCGAGGCCCGCGTACCGCGCGCCGAGGCCGACACCCAGTTCCTCGGCGACCAGGATCAGCTCGCCCGGACCGCCGAGCGGGCTGGGTCCCGAGCAGGCCACCACGGTGGCCCGGCCGCCGCCGGGGGCGTCGCCCGCGTAGGCGACGCCGGTGAACAGCCAGCCGACCGGCAGCGGCCACGGCATCCACAGCGGGACGCGGGTGCGCTGCACCACGGCGGTGAGGGCCTCGACGCTGGGCGGGATCACGGGCTGCAGCGGGTACACCGCGCCGTGCGTGTCGCACTGCCACGTGTCGGCGAAGAGACCGGGCGCCCGGACCCGGCCACCACACCTCGGGCAACTGGGTTCGCCCCTCATAGAGCCCCACGGTCCTACCCCGGCCGCCGCACGTCAAGGACGATCACCCGTACGGCCCCGGCCCGATTCCGGAGTCCGGCCAACTGGGCACTTTTGTACGGCACTTGGTGAGCTTGCTCACTCCGGCCGCACCCGGCCTCACTCCGGCGACGGCCCCAGCGGCACCGACGCCCGGTTCGGGTCGCGCAGATCCGTGCCGTGACCGAGCCACCGCTCCTGCAGCGCCGCGGCCCCGTGCACCCGCTTCCACGCCGCCTCGTTCGGTGTCATCGGCAGCAGCGGCAGGAAGCGCACCGGGTCCAGCGGGGCGTCCAGCTCCAGGTCCTCCACCAGCCCGCCCGGCTCCCCCACCAGGACCGAGGTGAAGGGCGCGCCGGGCCACAGCGGTTCCCCCACGTCCAGTGAGGCACCGGGTGCCACGATCACCCCCTCGACCTGCGGGGACGCGGCGAGCACGGCGAGCGGGCGCAGCACGGGACCGGTGTCGGTGATGCCTGCGCGGACGGAGAGGACCAGCTCGGCACGCGGCCCCTCAATGGGGTCGACGACCATGGCCGTGGGGTCGCTCATGGGGTGCGCCGACATGCCCAGCGTGGCGTAGCGGACCACGTCCCCCTCCTGGAAGCGCAGCACCTCGATGCGGTCGGCGCCGAGGAAGGTGACCGAGGCACGCGCGTCCGGTTCACCGAGCGCCGAGTTCAGCCGCGCCTCGACCAGAGGAAGAACATCAACCATGCGGTGAGCATAGATCTCGTCAGCGGCAGGCAAAGCTGCGCCTTGACACGATGGGCTGCTGCTACGCTGAGCCGGTGGTTCGGGGCCGCGTGCACATGCTCGCCGTCGAGTCCCCGACGCCGATGAGACTCCCTTACGAGGGACCGGCCGGAGGAGGTGGGGCTGTCATGGATCGAAGTCGACCGTGCAGTACCACTCGCTCTTCCGGCTGTTGATGTCATTCCTGGCTGACCGCCACCTTTTCGTTCGCTTCGCCGTCCGGAAGAGCACTTCGTTTCGCTTTGCCTGATCTGCCTGATCTCACTCAGTCCTGCATCAGTAGCGAAGTCGCCACCGCGACGGTGCGGTGCTCCCCGCTTTGTGGACGTGCCAAACCCATGCAGTCCGAACGTCCCCATTCCGGGTAGTTCCACCCGTCGCAGGCGCACTTTCGTTGCCCGCCCGCGAAGGAGCCTGCCCATGTCGATGATCCGCGACCTGCGAGCCGTGGTCCGACCGTCCGCCCGCCCGGTCCCGCACAAGGAGGCGGCCGCTCCCTTCGAGCCCGACACCACCACGTCCTCGGCCGTGGTCGACTGCGCCGTCTACCGCGACGGCGCCCGGGTGGAGAGCGGACGCACCCTCAGCCCGCAGGAGGCGATGCGCGAGGCGCGCCGGGACGGCGGCTTCGTCTGGATCGGCCTGCACGAGCCGACCGAGGCCGAGTTCGCCGGCATCGCGAGCGCCTTCGGGCTCCACCCGCTGGCCGTGGAGGACGCGGTCCAGGCCCACCAGCGCCCGAAGCTGGAGCGGTACGACGACTCGCTGTTCACGGTGTTCAAGACCGTCCACTACGTGGAGCACGACCAGCTCACCGCCAACAGCGAGGTCATCGACACCGGTGAGGTCATGTGCTTCACCGGCCGGGACTTCTTCATCACCGTCCGGCACGGCGGTCAGGGCTCGCTCCGGGCGCTGCGCCACCGGCTCCAGGAGGACCCCGAGCTGCTGGCCAAGGGCCCCTCGGCGGTGCTGCACGCCATCGCCGACCATGTGGTGGACGGCTACATCGCGGTCGCGGACTCGGTGCAGGACGACATCGACGAGGTGGAGACGGAGGTCTTCTCCCCGGGCCGCAACGGCGGTGTCTCGCGCGGTGTCGACTCGGCCCGGATCTACCAGCTCAAGCGCGAGGTACTGGAGTTCAAGCGCGCGGTCGCCCCGCTGCAGCGTCCGATGCAGCTGCTGAGCGAGCGGCCGATGCGGCTGGTGGACCCGGACATCCAGAAGTACTTCCGTGACGTCGCCGACCACGTGGCCCGGGTGCACGAGCAGGTCATGGGCTTCGACGAGCTGCTGAACTCGATCCTCCAGGCCAACCTGGCGCAGGCGTCCGTCGCGCAGAACGAGGACATGCGCAAGATCACCGCCTGGGCCGCGATCATCGCCGTGCCCACCATGGTGTGCGGGGTCTACGGCATGAACTTCACGTACATGCCCGAGCTGCACTGGAAGTACGGCTACCCGGTGATCATGAGCGTCACGGTCGCCCTGTGTCTGGGTATCCACCGCACGCTGAAGCGCAACGGCTGGCTCTGAGCGCCGCTGGATAGGCTGGGCGCATGACCACCGAGCCGCCCGCACAGGCCCTTTTCGACCAGGCCCTCATCGAGGAGGCCACCAAGAAGTCCGGCCTCATCTGGGTCCGGGGCGCCGGGGCGCCCGCCGCGCGCCCGCTCTGGCACGTCTGGCACGAGGGCGCGGCCGTGCTGGTCGGTGACGGCGCCGGCGAGCAGCCGCTGCCCGGTCTCACCGACGGCGGTGCGGCCGAGGTGGCCGTGCGCAGCAAGGACAAGGGCGGCCGGCTCGTCACCTGGCGGGCCACCGCGCACCGCCTGGACCCGGCCTCCCCCGAATGGGAGGCGGCCGTGGCCGAGTTGAAGGGCAAGCGGCTCAACGCGACCGGCGCCGAGGAGATCCCGGCCCGCTGGGCCCGCGACTGCACGGTGCTGCGCCTGGTCCCCACCGGGGCGGTGGAGCCCCGGCCCACCGGCAGCCTGGCCGAGCCCCCGCTGCCCACCCCGGCCACCACCCGCCTCCCGGCACCGGCCGCGCTGCCCAGGCTGCTGGGCCGGCGGCGCAGGCGGAGTTAGACCACCAGGCTTCAGGAGCCGGGCAGTTGGCCGCCGTAGTCGACCGTCTCGGACTTGGCGGGCTCGGCGGCGGGGAAGTCCTTGCCCCACTCGGAGAAGGTGAGCGTGCCGGCGCCGCCGCCGCGCACCAGCCGCAGCGGGTAGGGCCTGCCCTCCAGGGAGACGTCGAGGGTGCCGCCGGGACCGCCGTCGCCGGTGACCCGGATCGTGCGGGTGCCGGCCTGGGTGTGGTGGCCGGCCGTGGCGAGCTCGCCGTGCAGGGTGAGCAGGGCGGGCAGCAGCACGTCCTTCTCGGTGAAGCCGCTGAACTTCCGGTATGCCGGGTCCTTCTGGGGGACCTTCACGTACTTGCCGTCCAGCTTGCCCGCGGCGGAGGTGTCACCGCCGTGGTTCCAGAAGGCGGCGTCGGCCTTCACGTACAGCTCGTCGCCGACGCGCAGCAGCTGGAAGGTGGAGCCCTTGGAGGTCACCGAGCCGCTGCCGCCGCCGGACTTCAGCCGCATGTCCAGCTTGAAGGCGACCCCGCCGGTGACGACGGTCCCGGCCAGGTGCACCGCCGGTGCCGCGTCGGCCGCGGCCCGGCTCTGTGTCTGGATCTTCCGCGCGGGCAGCCGGCCCACCCCGTTGGTCCCGGCGTCCGGGTCCTCCTCGCCGCATCCCGTCAGCATCGTCAGTGCCGACGCGGCCAGCACGCACAGCGCGGCCACCCGCGCGGTTCTCCGGATGCGTGCCTGGGGAATCGCAGTCACAGGTGGGGCTGCCTCTCTGCCGGTGCCGAATGGGCGTACGGCAGCGTACCGGGGGCACGCGCCCCGAGCGGAGCCCGTCCGTCCGGACCCCCCACCGGGGCGTTTCCGATCGGTACGGGCTAGCCTGAAGCGCACAAGCGTGGCCATATCAGAGCGAATCCCAACCAATTCTCTCCGCGTCCCGAGCACGGCAAAGGAAGCACAGATGGCAGCCGGTGTCCCCCGGATCTTCGTGTCGCACCTCGCCGGGGTCCCCGTCTTCGACCCGGCGGGCGACCAGGTCGGCCGGGTCCGCGACATCGTCGTGATGCTGCGCGTCGGCCGCCGTCCGCCCCGCGTGCTCGGGCTGGTCGTGGAGCTGTCCACCCGGCGCCGTATCTTCCTGCCGATGACCCGCGTGACCGGCATCGACTCCGGCCAGGTCATCTCCACCGGTGTGGTCAACGTCCGCCGCTTCGAGCAGCGGCCCACCGAGCGCCTGGTCTTCGGCGAGCTGCTGGACCGCCGGGTGAAGCTGGTGGAGACCGACGAGGAGGTCACCGTCCTCGACCTCTCCGTGCAGCAGCTGCCCGCCCGCCGCGAATGGGAGGTGGACCGGGTCTTCGTCCGCAAGGGCAGGAAGGGCGGCGCCTTCCGCCGGGCCAAGGGGGAGACGCTGACCGTGGAGTGGTCGGCCGTCACCGGGTTCTCCCTGGAGGAGCACGGGCAGGGCGCGGAGAACCTGCTCGCCACCTTCGAGCAGTTGCGCCCCGCCGACCTCGCCAACGTCCTGCACCACCTCTCCCCCAAGCGGCGCGCGGAGGTGGCCGCCGCCCTGGACGACGACCGGCTCGCCGACGTGCTGGAGGAGCTGCCGGAGGACGACCAGATCGAGATCCTCGGCAAGCTGAAGGAGGAGCGCGCCGCCGACGTCCTGGAGGCCATGGACCCCGACGACGCCGCCGACCTGCTGGGCGAGCTGCCGGAGGACGACAAGGAGCGGCTGCTCAGCCTGATGGAGCCCGATGACGCGGCCGACATGCGCCGCCTGATGTCGTACGAGGAGCACACCGCGGGCGGCCTGATGACCACCGAGCCGATCGTGCTCCGTCCGGACGCCACGGTCGCCGACGCGCTCGCCCGGGTACGCAACCCCGACCTCTCCCCCGCGCTCGCCGCCCAGGTGTACGTCTGCCGCCCGCCGGACGAGACGCCGACCGGCAAGTACCTGGGCACCGTGCACTTCCAGCGGCTGTTGCGCGACCCCCCGTACACCCTGGTCAGCTCACAGCTCGACGACGACCTGCAGCCCCTCGCCCCCGACGCCACGCTTCCCGTCATCGCCGGCTTCTTCGCCACGTACGACATGGTCGCCGCCCCCGTGGTGGACGAGTCCGGTTCGCTGCTGGGCGCGGTGACCGTGGACGACGTGCTGGACCACATGCTCCCCGAGGACTGGCGCGAGACGGAGTTCCACCTGGACGAGCTGCCGGAGACCGGCGCCGGGCGCGAAGCGGGTGCGCATGGCTGAGCGCGAGGGCGGCCGCGAGGCCCGCGACCGTGCCCCCGCGGGCGCCACGGCGTCCCGTCCGCGCGTGCCACGCCTGGACCAGCCGCGCCCGCCGCGCCGCAGGGTGCTGCCGGAGTGGGACCCGGAGGCGTTCGGCCGGCTGTCGGAGAAGATCGCCCGGTTCCTGGGCACCGGACGCTTCATCGTCTGGATGACGGTCGTCATCATCGTCTGGGTGGTGTGGAACATCGCCGCGCCGGACGTGGTGCGGTTCGACTCCTACCCGTTCATCTTCCTGACCCTGATGCTCTCCCTCCAGGCGTCCTACGCGGCCCCGCTGATCCTGCTCGCGCAGAACCGGCAGGACGACCGCGACCGGGTAAACCTGGAGCAGGACCGCAAGCAGAACGAGCGGTCCATCGCGGACACCGAGTACCTGACCCGCGAGATCGCCGCCCTGCGCGCGGGCCTCGGCGAGGTCGCCACCCGCGACTGGATCAGGTCCGAGTTGCAGGATCTGGTACGCGAACTGGAGACGGAACGGACAAGCCGCCCCGCGGGGCGTGACGCAGACGACCGCTGAGGCACTACCCGTCGGCCCCCACGGGCGCCGTACCATCGTCCTATGGCTACGGAAGACGCGGTGCGCGAAGCGCTGTCGACGGTGAACGACCCCGAGATCAACCGACCCATCACCGAACTCGGGATGGTCAAATCGGTGGAGATCGGCGCGGACGGAGCGGTCGCGGTCACGGTGTACCTGACGGTCTCCGGCTGCCCCATGCGCGAGACGATCACCCAGCGGGTGACCGACGCGGTCTCCCGCGTCGAGGGCGTCACCCGGGTGGACGTCACGCTGGACGTGATGAGCGACGAGCAGCGCAAGGAGCTGGCCAACGCGCTGCGCGGCGGGCAGGCCGAGCGCGAGGTCCCGTTCGCCAAGCCCGGCAGCCTCACCCGCGTCTACGCGGTCGCCTCCGGCAAGGGCGGCGTCGGCAAGTCCTCGGTGACGGTGAACCTGGCGGCCGCGCTGGCCGCCGACGGAATGAAGGTCGGCGTGGTGGACGCGGACATCTACGGGCACAGCGTGCCGCGCATGCTGGGCGCGGACGGCAAGCCCACCCAGGTCGAGAACATGATCATGCCGCCGTCGGCGAACGGCGTGAAGGTCATCTCCATCGGCATGTTCACCCCGGGCAACGCCCCGGTCGTCTGGCGCGGCCCGATGCTGCACCGGGCGCTCCAGCAGTTCCTGGCGGACGTGTACTGGGGCGACCTGGACGTGCTGCTGCTGGACCTGCCGCCGGGCACCGGTGACATCGCCATCTCGGTGGCCCAGTTGGTGCCGAACGCGGAGATCCTGGTCGTCACCACCCCGCAGCAGGCCGCGGCCGAGGTCGCCGAGCGCGCGGGCTCCATCGCGGTGCAGACCCACCAGAAGATCGTCGGTGTGGTCGAGAACATGTCCGGGCTGCCCTGCCCGCACTGCGACGAGATGGTGGACATCTTCGGCACCGGCGGCGGCCAGCTCGTCGCGGACGGTCTGACCCGCACCACGGGCGCGACCGTGCCGGTGCTCGGCAGCATCCCGATCGACGTACGGCTGCGCGAGGGCGGCGACGAGGGCAAGCCGGTCGTGCTGACCGACCCCGACTCCCCGGCCGGCTCGGCCCTGCGTGCCATCGCGGGCAAGCTGGGCGGCCGTCAGCGCGGTCTGTCGGGGCTGTCGCTGGGCATCACCCCGCGCAACAAGTTCTGAGTCCGGACACGACGGGAGGGGGCGCCGGCGGCTTACGCCGGCGCCCCCTCCCGTCGTGTTCTCAGGCGTAGGCGCCGATGTCCTTGACGACGGCGAAGCCGAGCCCGTAGGCGCTCATCCCCCGGCCGTACGCGCCGATGTGGACGCCCGCCTCGGTGGCGCCGGCGAGCACCCAGCCGAACTCCGACTCCCGGTAGTGGAAGGGCGTGGCCACGCCGTCCACCGGGAGGGAGAGCCTCGCCCACTCCGAGCCGTCGAGGTCGTCGGCCAGCGCCCACGCGGTCTCGGTCTGCTGGTCCAGCCAGTCGTCGCGCAGGGTGTGGTCCATCTGGCCGGGCCAGGTGACCGACAGCAGGCCCACCCCGGCCAGCCAGGCGGCCGAGGAGACCGAGGTGGCCTCCAGCAGCCCGGTGCCGTCCGCGCTGCGGCGCGAGGGGTTCACCGGCACGGTGACCACGACGGCGAACTTCTCCCGCTGCTCGTCCGAGGAGTTCGCGCTGTGCTCGTTGCGCACGGAGGGCTCGTCGCCGTGCCCGATCGAACCGTGCTCCACCGCGCCGTCGGCGGCCAGGCCGACCTGGAGCAGCCAGCGGTGCCCCGTGAACGCCTCGTCGAGGCCGTACCAGGGGAAGGGCGCGCGCAGATAGCCGTCGACCGTCCGGCCGCCGAGGGGGCCGCGCCGGCCGCTCTCGGTGGCCGGCGTCTGCGCGCTTACCCGACTTGTGGTCTCCATCTGCCCGGACGCCTCCTCGTTCTCGTCGGACCGGGGCAAGGGCCCGCCCCCCTTCGGGCGTAAGCGTCCGGTCCGCACAACAACTCGGCAGCATATCCACACCGCTGAGGGCTGCCCGGAATGCGACGGGCGCACGGGGCTGTGGGGGCGGCCGAAGGCGGGATGTCCGGCTGGTACACACGACGAAACCCGCCCGGTGAGGCGGGTTTCGTGGCGTGTCGTGATCTGTTCGGGCGGCGCGGGGCCGACCGGGTGAAGCCGTCCCCCGCGTCAGGTGGCGTCGGCGTCGAAGGGCGGGCGGTCGTCCTTCGGGGCCTCGGGCTTCTTCGTCATGTCGACGCGGCCGCCGGACGCGGCGGAGGCCGGGGCCGAGGAGGTCGGGCCGGGCAGCGCTGCGGCGGTGTCGTGGCCGTTCACGGAGTCCGTCAGCTCGGCCATCTCGCGCTTGAGGTCGAAGGTGCTGCGGATGTCCTTGAGGCCCAGCTCGTCGTTGTCGAGCTGCTTGCGCAGGAACGCCTTGGGGTTGAGGTCCTCGAACTCGAAGTCCTTGAACTCCGGGCCCAGCTCGCTGCGGATGTCGTTCTTGGCGTTGTCCGAGAACTCCCGGATCTTCCGGAGCGTGCGCGTGACGTCCTGGATGAACTTGGGGAGCTTGTCCGGACCGAAGACGAGCACGGCGAGGACGATGAGCGTGACCAGCTCAAGCGGCCCTATGTCATTGAACACCTGAAAGCTCCTTGCGTGTCCTCGGTCGCCCCACGGTACCCGGCGCACCCGCCGGACCGGTACCGCCCCGAGGTGAGACTTGCGTCAGTTCCGGCCGGATGCGCCCAGACGCAGCGTGACGGTGTGCTCGGCGCCGGGGCTTCCCACGGTCAGACGGAGACGGTCGCCGGGGCGGTGGGCGCGGATCCTGACGATCAGCTCCTCACCCGAGTGGACGGGGTGTCCGTCGACCCCGGTGATCAGGTCGCCCGGCTTCAGTCCGGCCCGGTCGCCCGGTCCGCCCTTCAGCACGGCGGGACCGCTCGCGCCGCCCTCGGTGTCGATACGGGCGCCGTCCCCGGCGTAGTCCATGTCGAGGGTCACACCGATCACCGGGTGCGTGGCGTGGCCGGAGTTGATGAGTTCCTCGGCGACCCGGCGGGCCTGGTTGGCCGGGATGGCGAAGCCGAGGCCGATCGAGCCGGAGCGGCTCTCGGTGGAGTCGGAGTCCCGGTCGGCGGAGCGGATGGCGGAGTTGACGCCGATCACGCGGGCGTGGGCGTCGAGGAGGGGGCCGCCGGAGTTGCCGGGGTTGATCGGGGCGTCGGTCTGGAGCGCGTCGACATAGCTGACGCCGGTGCCGTCGCCCTTCTCGCCGCCCGCCGTGATGGGGCGGTCCTTGGCGCTGACGATGCCGGAGGTGACGGTGTTGGCCAGGTCGAAGGGGGCGCCGATCGCGACGACCGGGTCGCCCACGCGAACGGCGTCGGAGTCGCCGAGGGTCAGCGGGGTGAGCCCCCGTACGCCCTTCACCCGGACGACGGCCAGGTCGTACCCGCTGTCCCGGCCGACGACCTCCGCCTCGGCGGTGTCGCCGCTGCTGAACGTCACGGTGATGTCCCCACCGCCGGACGCGGGCGCCACGACGTGGTTGTTGGTGAGGATGTGCCCTCGCCCGTCCAGCACGAACCCGGTCCCGGTCCCGCCCTCCTCCCCGCCCCGCACATGCAGCGTGACGACCCCGGGCAGCGCCCGCGCGGCTATCC
>NZ_MUNH01000198.1:0-4815 GCF_002154615.1 Streptomyces recifensis | reverse complement strand
TGAAGGCCGCCGACCGGGCGCACGTGTTCCACTCCTGGTCCGCGCAGGACCTGATCGACCCGCTGGCCGTCGCGGGCGCGGAGGGCTCGTACTTCTGGGACTACGACGGCAAGCGGTACCTGGACTTCACCAGCGGCCTGGTGTTCACGAACATCGGCTACCAGCATCCGGAGGTCGTCGCCGCGATCCAGGAGCAGGCGGCGAGGATGACGACGTTCGCGCCGGCCTTCGCCGTGGAGGCCCGGTCGGAGGCGGCACGGCTGATCGCGGAGCGTACGCCGGGCGACCTGGACAAGATCTTCTTCACCAACGCCGGCGCGGACGCGGTCGAGCACGCGACCCGCATGGCCCGCCTGCACACCGGCCGCCCCAAGGTGCTGTCGGCCTACCGGTCGTACCACGGCGGCACCCAGCAGGCGGTGAACCTCACGGGCGACCCGCGTCGCTGGCCGTCGGACAACGGCAGCGCGGGCGTGGTGCACTTCTGGGCGCCCTTCCTGTACCGGTCCCGTTTCTACGCGGAGACGGAGGAGCAGGAGTGCGCCCGCGCGCTGGAGCACCTGGAGACGACGATCGCCTTCGAGGGGCCCGGCACGATCGCGGCGGTGATCCTGGAGACGATCCCCGGTACGGCCGGGATCATGGTCCCGCCTCCGGGCTATCTCGCCGGGGTCCGCGAGATCTGCGACCGCCACGGCATCGTCTTCGTCCTGGACGAGGTGATGGCCGGGTTCGGGCGGACCGGTGAGTGGTTCGCGGCGGACCTCTCGGGGGTCGTCCCCGACCTGATGACCTTCGCCAAGGGCGTGAACTCGGGGTACGTGCCCCTGGGCGGCGTCGCCATCTCCGGCGCCATCGCGGAGACCTTCGCCAAGCGTCCCTACCCCGGTGGTCTGACGTACTCCGGCCACCCCCTGGCCTGCGGGGCGGCCGTCGCCACGATCAACGTCATGGCCCGCGAGGGCATCGTGGAGAACGCCAGGCACCTCGGCGAGACGGTCCTCGCCCCCGCCCTCGCCACCCTCGCCGAACGCCACCCCAGCGTGGGCGAGGTCCGCGGTACGGGCATGTTCTGGGCCCTGGAACTGGTCAAGGACCGCGAGACCCGCGAGCCCCTGGTCCCCTACAACGCGGCGGGCGAGGCCAACGCCCCCATGGCCGCCTTCGCCGCCACCGCAAAGAAGAACGGCCTCTGGCCCTTCGTCAACATGAACCGCACCCACGTGGTGCCGCCCTGCAACATCACCGAACCGGAGCTGAAGGAGGGCCTGGCGGCCCTGGACGCCGCGCTGGCCACGGCGGACGAATACACCACGTCCGGCTGACCCGGCGAGTCCGGCGGAGCGCGCCCGCGCCTCCGCCGGACCGGCTCCTCAGGCCACTTCAACCCGCCCAGCCTGGCCAGGGCCCCCACCGACCTGGAAGCCCTCCGCGTCAGCGAGGGCATGCTCGCGATCCTCCTCCACCGCCTCACCACCCTCCCGGCGGCGGCCTTCCCCCTCACCACCCACCACGCGGCCGAACTGACCGCGGGCACCCCGCACGACCGCTTCGACTTCACGGTGCGCCTCATGATCGACGGCCTCGCCCAAAGCGACCCACACAGCATCCCCTCACACATAAAGGGCACCGGGGCTGATGCCCGGCAGGGGTGAACGCGTAAGGTGACGTGCTCGTAAGGGGTTGTGGGAATAGGCACGGACGTACGAGTGCGGCCCCATTCGTGTGAGGAGACTCCGGGACGATGCCCGGCTACGGCGCTGTGACGCGCAGTACCTTGCGGCAGCAGATCGCCGACGCGCTGCGCGACGAGGTGCTGGCCGGGCGGCTGCTGCCGGGGCGGGCGTTCACCGTGAAGGAGATAGCGGACCTGTACGGGGTCTCCGCGACGCCGGTACGGGAGGCGCTGGTCGACCTGTCGGCGCAGGCCCTGCTGGAGGCCGACCACCATCGGGGCTTCCGCGTCCCCGAGTACTCCCTCGCCGACTACCGGGGCATGATCGAGGCCCGCTCACTGGTCACCGAGAGCATGTTCCGCGTCCTCGCCCAGGGCCACCCCGCCTTCGCGGACCCGAAGAACCCCGACACCGCGGCCGCGCTCGCGACCGTACGGCGACGCGGCGAGGAGGCCCAGCGGGCGAACGCGGCCGGCGACCTCACCGTCCTCATCGGCTACGACCTCCGCTTCTGGCGCGAGCTGAGCGTGCTGTTCGGCAACCCCTACCTCGCGGAGTTCCTGCACCGCCTCCGCGTCCGCTCCTGGGTCTGCGCGGTCCAGCACCTCCGCCGCCTCCCCGAGGTCCGCGGCCGCCTGTGGGCCGGTCACATAGACCTGGTCGACGCCCTGTCGGCCCACGACCCCGAGGCCGCCCGAGCGATCGTCGCCGCGGCCAACGCCCACGCCCTGAAGATGGTCGAGGAACTCACCGGGGGCTGATCCCACGGAGGGACGGGACGCGTATGAGTCTGCGGCAGTTCGAGTACGCCCTGGCTGTTGCCGAGGAGGGGTCCGTCACGGCGGCGGCCGAGCGGTTGCGGGTGGCGCAGCCGTCGATGTCGCAGCAGATCAGGGGGCTGGAGCGGGATCTCGGGGTGGAGTTGTTCGCCCGGACGCCCACCGGGCTGACGCCCACCGTGGTCGGGCGGGCGTTTCTGCGGGAGGCGCAGGCCGCGGTGAACGCGGCGCGGCGGGCGACGGCGACCGCGCGGGCCGGGGCGGCCGAGCTGGTCGGCGAGCTGACCGTCGCCGTGCAGATGGGCTTCGGCACGCGCCAGCTCCCCGAGGCGCTCGGCGCGCTGCGCCGCCGCTACCCCCGGCTGGAGATCACCCTCTCCGAGGAGCCCAGCTCCGCCGAGCTGGACCGGCTGTGCCGCCGGGGCGTGCTGGACCTCGCCCTGATGGCGAAGTGCGACCGGACCCCCGCGGAAGCGCACCGCCTCGGCGAGGAGGAGTTCGTCGTGGTGCTCCCCACCGGTCACCCGCAACTCACGCAATCACGCATCGAGTTGCGCGACCTCAAGGGCGAGCCCTGGGTCCGGTTCGACCGGGACAGCGCGCTCGACGGCGTCCTCGTGGAGGCGCTTCGGGAGACCGACCCGGACCCCGGCACCGTCGCCCGGGTCTCCCAGACCGCGACCGCCGTCCGCTGGGCCGCCCAGGGCCTCGGCGCCACCCTCGTCCCCGCCTCGGCGGTCCCTCCGGGCCACCAGCACCTGGCCCGGCCGGTCTCCCCCGCCGTGGCCCAGCCCGTCATCGCGGTCGTCCGGAACCCGGCCGGCCCGGCGGAGACGGCCCTGCTGGAATTTCTCCGCAAGGAGAAATGGACCGGCTCCTGAAAGAATTCGCGGCCGGAATATCGCTCACCCCCGGCGGAATTCCCCGCCGTCGACCACCAAATTGCTTCCCGTCACCCAGCTCGCCTGGTCTGAGACCAGGAACAGCACCGCCCGCGCGATGTCGTCGGGCAGCCCGTCCCGCCCGAGCGGCACGAGGGAGTCGGGCCCGGCCTGCGTCGGGTCCAGGCGAGCCCACTCCTCCCGCACCTTCTCGCCGCCCGGAGTGGTGACCCGCCCCGGAGTGACCGTGTTGACCCGCACCCCGGCCGGGGCCAGCTCGGCGGCCAGGCCCTTGCTGTAGTTCTCCAGCCCCGCCTTCGCGACCGTGTAGTGCAGGAACGGGGGGAAGGCGACGGGCACGGCGGCGGAGGACACGTGCACGATCGCCCCGGACCCCCGCTCCCGCATCGCCGGTGCCAGCAGCGAGTCCAGCCGTACCGAGGCCAGCAGGTTCAGGTTCAGCGCGTCCAGCCACACCTCGTCCGGGATGTCGGTGGCGGACTCGTACGGGCTCGCCCCGCCCGCGTTGTGGACCAGGACGTCCACCCCGCCGAGCACGTCGACGGCGGCGGCCGCGAGCTCCTCCGCCCCTTCCCGGCTCCGCACGTCGGCGGCGACGAAGCGCACCCCCTCCGGCATCGTCTCCGGCTCAGAGCGGGCGGTGGTCAGCACCTCCGCGCCGGACTCCAGGAGCCGGGCCACGATGCCCGCCCCGATGCCCCGCGTACCCCCGGTGACCAGGGCCCGCTTTCCCTTGAGTTCCGGTGTTCCCGTTCCATTGCCCGTGATGGCCATTTCAGCGTTCCTCTCCCACTCAATTCACGGCGGACTTGCCGTCGAGTCGTTTCACGGTAGGCCCGGAAAAGAAGAGGAATCAAAGACCCAATAGCAGCAGGGGCCATAGGGCTTTCCTATGGCCCACCGTACGGACTACGCTGCCTGGTCCACCCGCGTGCGAGGAGACCCCCCGCACCGGACGATGCGAGGAGTCCTTCTTGGCCTGTGACCTGTGGCTGGTGCCGCTCGTGGATGTGCTGTGCCACACGCCGGACAACCCGTTCGCCGAGGAACTCGCGGTGTACAACAGCGCGTTGGCCGCCGCCGGGCTCCCCCCGGTCCCGGTCTACCAGTACATGCCGGGCCTGAACGGCGAGGTCGCCCCCGTCGCGGGATTCGACTACGACGCACTGCACTTCCTGCGCCGCGCGCACCTGCTCCAGCTCTGCGGCCTCCCCGTCACCCCCGTGGGGGAACTGGGCGGCGACTACGAGCAGTTGCTCGAGATGTTCGAGTCGACCGCCCAGCAGTCCCACCTGGTCTGGCACTACGACCACGCCGGCGCGTACGTCCCCCTGGACTTCCCGCAGCCCCTCTCCAACGACGAACTCCTCGCCGGCGGCGGCCCCCTGGGCTCGGCCCACGCCCTGCTGCGGGAGCTGGAGCAGGTCGCCCCGGCCATCGGCATCGACCCGGCGAACC
>NZ_MUNH01000018.1:0-3390 GCF_002154615.1 Streptomyces recifensis | reverse complement strand
GTGCCAGCCGGTCGGGGACCAGTGCCGGACGGGGGTGACGAGGGCGGTGCCACTGGCCGGGAGCGGGACACGCAGGGTGCCGTTGTCCGGGGCGGCGAGGCCGGTCTCGCGCGCCCAGCAGCGCAGGAGGTTCTCCACCGCCGCCGCCTGGGCCGCGGTGTGCGGGTCGGCCGCCTCCAGCGGATCGGCGTCCGGCTCGTCGGGCCCTCCGGCGACCGGTGCGCGCCGCTTCTGGTGCGGCACCGCGTCGGCGAGCGGGACCGGGGTGCTGCCGGGGTCCGCCGGTTCGTCGGGGGTCTCGGAACGGCCGTCGGGTGCGGGGGTGGCGTTCATGACAGTTCCTCGGGGGTGATGCGGGTGTGGGTTCGGTGACGGAGGGATGTCGCAGGGCGGATGAGAGGTGGGGCGGTGACGAGAGCAGGGGATGCCGATGCGCGCCGGGCACGGTTCCGGGGTCGGCCGGGGTGCGGCGGTACGGCGACGCCGGAAGGTGGGTTCGCCGCTCTCCGCCGACGCGCGGATGGTGCGCGTCGGCGAGGGGGTGGCCTGGCGGGGGCTAGCCCGTGCGCTGGTGGTCGCGGTTCGCGGCGGTCACCGCGTCGGCGAGGCGGTCGAGTACGGCCGACGCCTGCTCGTCGCTGATGGTCAGCGGCGGGAGGAGCCGTACGACACTGTTGTGGCGGCCGCCGAGTTCCACGATCAGCCCCCGGTCGAGGCACTCGCGCTGGACGGCGGCGGCGAGTTCGGGGTCGGCGGGGTGCGGCGCCGTGGTGGAGTCCCAGCCGTCCGTCTCGGAGCCGCGCGTTTCCGGTACGGACGCGGCCGCGGGGTCGACCAGCTCGACCCCGATCATCAGCCCGCGCCCCCGCACGTCTCCCACGCAGGCGAACTCGTCCTGCAGCTGCCGGAGTCGGGTCACCATGCGGGCGCCGAGGGTGGCGGCTCGTTCGGCGAGGCCGTTCTCGCGGACGTAGGCGAGGGTGGCGGTGCCCGCGGCCATGGCGAGCTGGTTGCCCCGGAAGGTGCCCGCGTGGGCGCCGGGCTGCCAGACGTCGAGTTCCTCGCGGTAGACGATGACGGCCAGCGGGAGACTGCCGCCGATGGCCTTGGAGAGGACCATCACGTCGGGGGTGATCCCGCTGTGGTCGACGGCCCAGAAGGCGCCGGTGCGGCCGACGCCGGTCTGTACCTCGTCCGCGATCAGGGGGATCGACCGGTCGGCGGTGACCCGGCGCATCCGGCGCAGCCAGTCGTCCGGTGCCGGGATCACCCCGCCCTCGCCCTGGACGGGTTCGAGGATCATCCCGGCCGGCCGGGGCACGCCCGACTTGGGGTCGTCGAGGACCGACTCGGTCCAGCGGGCGGCGAGTTCGGCGCCGCGCGGGCCCCCGACTCCGAAGGGGCAGCGGTAGTCCTGCGGATAGGGCAGGCGGCCCACCTGGAGGTCGGGGGCGCCGCCGGACGCGGCCAGGGCGCCCGCGGTCATGCCGTGGTAGGCGCCGGTGAAGGCGAGGATGCCGCTGCGTCCCGTCGCCGCCCGGACCAGTTTGAGGGCGGCCTCGACGGCGTCGGTTCCGGCCGGACCGCAGAACTGCACGCGGGCCCGGTCGGCGAACCCGGCCGGCAGGGTGCGGAAGAGCTCGGTGGTGAAGGCGTCCTTCACCGGGGTCGCCAGGTCCAGCACGGAGAGGGGCGCGCCGGAGTCGAGGACCTTGCGGACGGCCTCCAGCACCACGGGGTGGTTGTGGCCGAGGGCCAGCGCCCCGGCGCCGGAGAGACAGTCGAGGTATCGACGGCCGTCCGCGCCCTCGATGGTGAGGCCACGCGCCCGCACGGGCACGATGGGCAGGGCCCGGGCATAGGTACGCGCGGCGGACTCGCGCGCCGACTGGCGCCTGAGAATCCCCTCGTGCACGGCCGGAGTTCCCCGGTGGGTGCTGTCGGCCTCCGACTCGGTCACGGCCACGGCTCGCTGTCCTCCCGCTGTCCAGAGGCGAGTTGTTCGACGGGGACGGGCGCAGGCAGCGGTCCCCACGGCTACCAACAGCCGACCGGCCGCGTGGTTACGGGTAGCTCCAAGATCCTTGCCGTGACGTAACCGTTGCGGTTCCGTCGGAAGTCACCTACAGCGAGCGCATAGTGTGTGGTCCCGTCCCGGAAGTCCGGGGAACCGGCGCCGGTCCGCAGCGAGTTGGATGCCGGTACCAGGGCCGAAGCGCCAAGTTCCGTCTCAACAGGGAGAGTCACCACCATGCACTCCATACGGCCGTCGTCCACCGCTCGCCGAGGAAGGGGTACGCCCCACAGGACCTCCCGCGTGCTGGCGGCCGTCGCCCTCGCCTCGGCGCTGGCGCTGACCGCCACCGCGTGCGACGGAGCCGGTGACGACAACGCCGGCGGCAGCTCGTCCTCCACCGCGCGGGGCTCGGACGGGAAGGTCCGCGTCCCGCAGGACCTCCAGGACAAGCTCCGCCAGCACGGCATCGACATGGACAAGTGGAAGGACGGCGCCTGGAAGAACTGGGACCGGGACGACTGGCTGCGCGAGGCGAACGACTTCATCAACCCGATCATCAACGGTCTGTGGGACAAGGACCGGATGCGGGGCGCCGACGACCCGGCCAAGCGGGTCGACGACAACGACCTCTCCGGCGACCAGGGCGTGACCGACCCCGAGCCGCAGCCGGTGCAGGCCAAGGCGGTCCGCCCGCCGTACCACACCAACGCGGCCACCTCCGGCAAGGTGTTCTTCGACTCCCCCAAGGGCACGATGGTCTGCTCGGCCACGGTGGTCGAGGACCCCGCGCACCCGGGCAAGTCCAACCTGATCTGGACGGCCGGCCACTGTGTGCACGCCGGCAAGAAGGGCGGCTGGTACCGCAACATCGCCTTCGTGCCGTCGTACAACAACCAGAGCCTCTCCTCCTCACAGATGGAGGGTGTCTCCCGCGCGCAGGTCGCGCCGTACGGTGTCTGGTGGGCCGACGCGGCCAAGACCTCGCAGCAGTGGATCGACGGTGGCGGTGAGACCGGCGGCAACGGCGCCTCGTACGACTTCGCGGTGATCCATGTGACGCCGGAGCAGGGCAACGGGGGCAAGTCGCTGGAGGAGACGGTCGGCGGCGCGCTGCCGGTCGACTTCGCCGCTCCCGCCGCGACCGAGGTGAGCGCGGTCACCGCGAGCGGCTACCCGGCGGCGGAGCCGTACAACGGCCAGTTGCTGTACCAGTGCCAGGACAAGCCGGGCAGGCTGTCGATCGCCAAGGCGGACCCGACGATGTACCGCATCGGCTGCACCATGACCGGCGGTTCCTCCGGTGGCGGCTGGGTGGAGCAGGGCGCCGACGGCAAGCCCGCACTGGTCTCCAACACCTCGATCGGCCCGGCCTC
>NZ_MUNH01000002.1:0-6897 GCF_002154615.1 Streptomyces recifensis | reverse complement strand
CACCCTCAGCAGCGCGATCCCGCCCTCGTCGAACCGGAACCCCACGGTGAACCCGGCCCGCTCGTAGAACCCGACCGCCTCCCCGAGATCCCCGACGGGAAGTACGACGTTGTCGAACCCCAGCAACTCATGCGCTTCGTCGTCTGACATGCCGTCAGGCTAGCGACGGGGGCGTCCCGCCTCGATGATCGCGGCCACGTCCAGCGTGACCTTCGCCCCGATGGAGTCGGGGAGGGTGACGAGTTCGCCGGGGGAGTGGATGCGGTGGGTGCCGTACGTTCCGTCCGCGGGCTCGGTGAGGACGTGGAGCCGCTGGTGCTTGCGGTCCACGACGACGTACACCGGGACCTTGGCCTGCGCGTAGGCGCCGACCTTGGTCTTGAGGTCGTCCTTCCAGTTGCCGGAAGTCACTTCGAGGACGAGGCGGAAGCAGACCTGATCGTAGGCGGTGCCTTCGATCAGGTGGTCGTCGATGTCACCATCCACGACGGCGAGGTCGGGGATGGCGTAGTCCTCCCCTCCGGGGAGCCAGATCGAGACGTTCTGGACCACATCGGCTTCGCCGCCGAACAGGCCGGCCACGAGGAACGGCTGCATGAGACCGGTCAGGGCACGGGCGTGCGGGACATCCGGGGACGGTGTCACGAGGAGGTGGCCTCCGATGATCTCGACGCGGTAGCCCGGATGGCGCTCCATGATCTCGGCGGCGATCGCCGTCAGCGAGAACGGCTCGTCGTCGGCGAAGGGCTGCTCTACGGATGCTGCGGACATCGCGATGCCTCCCAGGGGCTGGTCGAGGCCATCATCGTAGGCCGTATCGCCCCTCTGCGTCCCGAACGACCACCTTCACCCGAGCGTGTCCGCCGACGCCGAAGGGCCCCGCTCCGGTAACCGGAGCGGGGCCCTTGGGACCGTCGGAGACAGGTCTCAGAAGCGGCGGGTGATCAGCGCGCGCTTCACTTCCTGGATCGCCTTCGTGACCTCGATACCGCGCGGGCAGGCGTCCGTGCAGTTGAAGGTCGTGCGGCAGCGCCACACGCCGTCGCGGTCGTTGAGGATCTCCAGGCGCTGCTCACCGGCATCGTCGCGCGAGTCGAAGATGAAGCGGTGGGCGTTCACGATCGCGGCCGGGCCGAAGTACTGGCCGTCGTTCCAGAACACCGGGCACGACGAGGTGCACGCGGCGCACAGGATGCACTTCGTGGTGTCGTCGAACCGCTCGCGGTCCTCGGCGGACTGCAGGCGCTCACGGGTCGGCTCGTTGGTGTCGTTGGTGACCAGGAACGGCATGACGTCCCGGTACGCCTGGAAGAACGGCTCCATGTCGACCACGAGGTCCTTGAGCGCGGTCAGGCCCTTGATGGGCTCGACCGTGATCGGCTTACCCGGGTTGACGTCCTTGATCAGCGTCTTGCAGGCCAGACGGTTCTTGCCGTTGATCCGCATCGCGTCGGACCCGCAGATGCCGTGGGCGCAGGAACGCCGGAAGGTCAGCGTGCCGTCGAGGTCCCACTTGATCTTGTTGAGCCCGTCGAGGACGCGCTCCTTGGGGTCCATCTCCAGCTGGAAGTCTTCCCAGTGGGGCTCCGCCGCGACCTCCGGGTTGAACCGGCGGATGCGGAGGGTGACCGTGATGTAGGGGGAAGCGGCGGACGCCGCCTCGGCCTTGTCCAGAACAGGGGTAGCCATCAGTACTTACGCTCCATCGGCTGGTAGCGGGTCTGGACGACCGGCTTGTAGTCGAGACGCACGGTCTCCGAGCCGTCGTCGCCCACCTCGCGGTACGCCATCGTGTGACGCATGAAGTTGACGTCGTCGCGGTTCGGGTAGTCCTCGCGGTAGTGACCGCCGCGGGACTCCTTGCGGGCCAGTGCGGAGATGGCCATGACCTCGGCCAGCTCGAGCAGGTTGCCCAGCTCGATGGCCTCCAGCAGGTCCGTGTTGAACCGCTTGCCCTTGTCCTGGATCGCGACGTTCGCGTAGCGCTCGCGCAGCTCGGCGATCTTCTCGACCGCCGTCTTGATCGTCTGCTCGGTGCGGAACACCATGACGTTGGCGTCCATGGTCTCCTGCAGCTCGCGGCGGATGTCGGCCACCCGCTCGGTGCCGGTGGAGTTCCGCAGGCGCTCGATCTGCTCGACGACGAAGCCGGCCGGGTTCTCCGGCATCTCGACGAAGTCGACCGTGTGCGAGTAGTCGGCGGCGGCGATGCCCGCGCGACGGCCGAACACGTTGATGTCCAGCAGCGAGTTGGTGCCCAGGCGGTTGGCGCCGTGCACGGAGACACAGGCGACCTCGCCGGCCGCGTACAGACCCGGCACGACGGTGGTGTTGTCCGACAGGACCTCACCCGCGACGTTGGTCGGGATGCCGCCCATCGCGTAGTGCGCGGTGGGCTGGATCGGGATCGGGTCCGTGTACGGCTCGATGCCCAGGTAGGTGCGCGCGAACTCGGTGATGTCCGGGAGCTTCGCGTCGAGCTGCTCCGGCGGCAGGTGGGTGAGGTCGAGGTAGACGTGGTCGCCCTCGGGACCGCAGCCCCGGCCCTCGCGGATCTCGGTGTAGATCGAGCGCGAGACGACGTCACGGGACGCGAGGTCCTTCATGACCGGCGCGTACTTCTCCATGAAGCGCTCGCCGTCCTTGTTGCGCAGGATGCCGCCCTCACCGCGGGCACCCTCCGTCAGCAGGATGCCCATGCGCCAGATGCCGGTCGGGTGGAACTGGAAGAACTCCATGTCCTCCAGCGGGATGCCCCGGCGGAAGCACGCGGCCTGGCCGTCACCGGTCAGGGTGTGCGCGTTGGACGTCACCTTGAAGAACTTGCCGGTGCCGCCGGACGCGTAGATCACGGACTTCGCCTGGAAGACGTGGATCTCGCCGGTGGCCAGCTCGTACGCCACCACGCCGGCGGACGTCTTGACGCCGTCGACCTCGGTGATGAGCTGGTCCAGGACGTAGAACTCGTTGAAGAACTCCACGCCCTCCTTGACGCAGTTCTGGTACAGCGTCTGGAGGATCATGTGGCCGGTGCGGTCGGCCGCGTAGCAGGACCGGCGGACCGGGGCCTCGCCGTGGTTGCGGGAGTGACCGCCGAAGCGGCGCTGGTCGATCGTCCCGTCGGGCGTCCGGTTGAACGGCAGGCCCATCTTCTCCAGGTCGAGGACGGCGTCGATGGCCTCCTTCGCCAGGATCTCGGCGGCGTCCTGGTCGACCAGGTAGTCACCGCCCTTGACCGTGTCGAAGGTGTGCCACTCCCAGTTGTCCTCCTCCACGTTGGCCAGCGCGGCGGCCATGCCGCCCTGCGCGGCGCCCGTGTGGGAGCGGGTCGGGTAGAGCTTGGTCAGCACGGCGGTGCGGCTGCGCTTCGTGGACTCGATGGCCGCGCGCATGCCCGCGCCGCCGGCGCCGACGATGACGGTGTCGTACTTGTGGATCTTCATGATTCTCGCAGCCCCGTGCCTAGCGGATGTTCGGGTCGAAGGTGAAGATCACCAGCGTGCCCAGCAGGATGGTGAACACCGTGGCCGTGTAGAGCAGGCCCTTGAGCCACAGGCGGGTGTTCACGCGCTCCGCGTAGTCGTTGATGACCGTGCGCAGGCCGTTGGCGCCGTGCAGCATCGCCAGCCACAGCATCGCCAGGTCCCAGACCTGCCAGAACGGGGACGCCCAGCGGCCGGCCACGAAGGCGAAGCCGATCTTGGAGACGCCGCCGTCCAGCACGAGCTGGATCAGCAGGTGGCCGAGGACGAGGACGACCAGCACGATGCCGGACAGGCGCATGAAGAGCCAGGCCGCCATCTCGAAGTTGCCCCGCGTGGACTTCGGGGTCTTCTTGGTCCGGGTGCGCGAGCGCGGCGCGTCGAGGGAGAGCGCGTAGGCGTCCTCGGCGGCGTCCGCGGAGGAGCCCGTCAGGTTGATCTCAGAGGTGGACATCGGCGTCAGCTCCCGAACAGGACACGAGCGGCGTGGCCGAGGACCGGGTACAGGGCGCCGGCCATCAGGATGATCCAGACGCCGAGGACGCTCCACAGCATCTGCTTCTGGTAGCGCGGGCCCTTCGACCAGAAGTCGACGGCGATGACGCGCAGACCGTTGAGCGCGTGGAAGAGGATGGCGGCCACCAGGCCGTACTCCAGCAGCGCGACGATCGGGGTCTTGTACGTGGCTACGACCTTGTCGTAGTCCTCGGGGGAGACACGCACGAGAGCGGTGTCCAGCACGTGAACGAACAGGAAGAAGAAGATGAGGACGCCGGTGACTCGATGAGCCACCCAGGACCACATACCTTCCCGGCCGCGGTACAGCGTTCCAGCCGGCACGGAAGAACCCTCCGGGTGCGGGGACTAGGGCCGCGCCGGCTTCACTGTCGGTCGGGCCCGGCCGGGTACGGTCCACCGGCCCTCAGCATCGTATCCATGAGGCGCGGCGCGACTGACGGGGGGCCTGTTTCGGGTGATCCGGCCGGTTGTGGGGTTCCGGCTCGTGCGCATCCGTTCCTTTTGGGCCGCTATACGCCCGGCCGGGGCGCGTAGTGGCTGGTCGCGCGGGTGGCGGCGGTGCCCAGATGGGCCGTGAGCCGGTGCCGGGCCAGGCCCCGCAGCTCCTCGGCGGCGATCACCCGTTCGTCCTCGGGATCGTTCGCCAATCGTGACCGGATGCCCTCCAGGACCCGGTCCAGCGCCTCCTCGGGGGAGTTCCCGCCCGGCGCGATCACGAAGACGTGGCCGAAGCGGGCCTCGTAGGCGGCGTGCGCCGCGCTCAGGGCCGTATGGGCGGCCGAGTAGGTGTCCTCGGGCAGCTCGGGCAGGGACTCGCCCGCCAGGGCGTCGGCCAGGTCGACGACCCGCAGGTCGTAGGCCGCCTCGTCCGCCGCGGCCAGCAGGGCGGCCAGGTCGGGGTAGGGGCGGTGCTCGGCGAGCCGGTGGGTCCAGCGGGCGTTGCGCAGACAGCGCAGGAGCAGCGCGCGGGCCTCCTCGGCCGGCGCCAGGTTGAAGGCGTCGAGCGGGGTCGGGAGATACGGCGAACGGTGCGCAGGCAGCGTGATTCCTCGTGGGAGGAGGGACAGGGTCGTGCCGGGACGGCAGGGGGACCTGTGAAGGATGTGCCGACACGTTATCGAGAGTGGTCACTGTGTGTCCGGCTGATGCCCGAATTTCACTCGGACGGGAGAGTTTCAGAACGTCTCGGTGACGGGTGAACCGCGGATCGGCCGTACGTTGGGAGGGTGAGCCAGCACAGACATCGTGCTTCGGCACGACAGCTCAAGCGGAAGCGGGCCATCATGGCCGCCGCGGTCGTCGGAACCGTGGTGACCGGGGTGGGCGTCGGAGTGTGGGCGTCATCCGGAGGGGGTGGTTCCGGCAGGGGCTCGGACGCGGGCGCGGTCGGCGCCTCCCGGCAGGCCGATCCGCCGACCCCCTCGCCCAGCCGCTCGTACCCCATGTCGAAGGCGCCGCAGACCATCCCGGCGGTGCGTGAGCACACCGCGGCCCGCGGACCCGGCTGGAAGCCCGGAGGCGGCGGCCGGGTGGTGGTCACCGACCCGGCGCTGGCCGACGAGGGCAAGCTTGTCGCCGGTGAGCTGGGCCTCGCCTACGGCGGTGAGAAGACCGACTCCAGGGCCGGCGACGTCCGCCTCGGCCTCGGCGGGAGCGGCAACCCCGAGTCGTACACCATGACCGTGCGCGACGGCCGGGTGGACATCGAGGGGCCCGCCGACGCGGGTGTCTTCTACGGGACCCGGACCCTCAAGCAGGAGGTCCGCGGCGGGGGCACCGCCCCCGAGGGCGTGGTCAGGGACGAGCCCGCCAAGCCCTCGCGCGGCTTCATGCTCGACATCGCGCGCAAGCCGTTCTCGGAGACCTGGATCGAGGACCGGATACGCGAACTGGGCGATCTGAAGTTCAACGAGCTGGGACTGCACTTCTCGGACGACCAGGCGTTCCGCATCGAGTCCACCACCCACCCCGAGATCGTCTCCAAGGACCATCTCACCAAGGCGCAGGTCAAGAGAATCGTCGATCTGGCCGCCGCCCGGCACATCGCGATCGTGCCCGAGATCGACTCGCCGGGGCATCTGGGCGCCGTCATCGCCGCCCACCCCGATCTCCAGCTCCGCAACGTCAACGGCAAGGCGACGCGCGGCGCGATCGACATCTCCAAGCCCGAGTCCGCGAAGATCGTCGACGATCTGCTCGACGAGTACGCCGACCTGTTCCCGGGCGACAAGTGGAACCTGGGCGGCGACGAGTACCAGGCGCTGGTCGTGCCCGACCCCGAGGCGTCCTACCCGCAGCTCGCCGCCGCCGCCCGCGACGCCTACGGGGCCAACGGCAACGTCGCCGACCTCACCACCGGCTGGCTGAACGGCCGCGCGGACACCATTCGGGCCCACAACCGCACCATGCGGGCGTGGAACGACGGTTTCCTGCGCGACTCCACGATCCAGCCCGCCAAGGACATCCAGGTCGCCTACTGGACCGGCAAGGAGATAGGCGCCCGGCCCCCAGTGGACTACCTGAACGCGGGCCGCGAGGTCTACAACTACAACGACGAGTACCTGTACTACGTCCTCGGTGAGCCGAACACCTTCGTCTACCCGACCGGCCAGCGGATCTACCAGCAGTGGACCCCGCGGGTGATCCGGGGCACGAGTGCCGTGCCGGCGCGGTACGACGGTCAGATCCTCGGCGGTTCCTTCGCCGTGTGGTGCGACTTCCCGAACGCCCAGACCGAGAGCCAGGTCGCCTCGGGTTGCCCCGGGTCCCAGAGCTTCTGCACGGTGGCCCGCAGCGGCATCCGGATGCCGGAGGCGACCTGGCTCTCGGTCTGGGCGTTCGGGAAGTCGCACCACACGGCGAAGGAACCGCCGAGGATCTGACCGTCGTACCGCGC
>NZ_MUNH01000197.1:1136-1271 GCF_002154615.1 Streptomyces recifensis | reverse complement strand
ATCGGGAGGTCTGCTACACGACTCTCCTCGTCGCCACGGAACTGGCGACGAACGCCATAGTCCACAGCGACAGCACCGTCATCGTCGCCAACCTGCGGAGGAACCGGACCCACCTGCGCGTCCAGGTACGCGATC
>NZ_MUNH01000197.1:0-1121 GCF_002154615.1 Streptomyces recifensis | reverse complement strand
CCGGGGCCCTGGCCCGGCTCGTCCGGGACGAGAGGCGCTTCCCGGAAGGCGCAGCGGGGCGGCGGGGAACGAGCTGGCCCTTGCCGACGATGGCCGACCCGACCTAGGGCCTGTCCGATGAGTCAGGAACAGGGACGTCCACCCCGCCTGCCACGGAGGCTTTAATACCCAGGTGGTGAACTGGACGCAGATGCACGACTGCTACGGGGATGTCGATCGCGTCCCCGCGCTTCTGGAACGGGTGGAACTCGAGGACAACGCCGAAGCATGGGAGGAACTGGGATATCGACTGGTCCTCGAACACGCCCTTGTCTTCCCCGCCAGCTTTGCCGCCCTGCCGGGCCTGGTGCGTCTCGCCTCGAGGAGCGCACGGGCGCGTGGACTGGCCGGGGCGATCCTGCGAGGTGCGGCAGGACACCACGGCTGCGACGATCTGCTGGCGGGCTGCGCCGACGCGATCGCGGAGTTCCGCAAACTGCTGGACCGGCACCTGCAATCGGGGCCGATCGACTACTTCGCGGCCTTTCTCAATCTGCTTGCAGCCAAGGAGGAGTACCACTGGAGTGCCGTCCTTGGGGACTTAAAGGACGACTTCTACCACTTGGCCTGCCCCCACTGCGCCGTGGAAGTGACGATCGCCATCGGGGATTACGGGCGCTATTCAGCGATCCGAGACTGGAACCTGGGCGACGTGGACCGTCGCGGCCTGCGGCCGGCGTCCATTGAGGAGCTCTCCGGCACCGGCCGTTGGATGTACGAGACTGCCGTCCGCGACGGACACGAGGCACTCGCCGACGGAATCGCCCACCTCTTCGGCAAGGGCGAATGCCCACACTGTGCCAGCGTGTTCAACATCGCGGACGAGTACACGTCCGCCAACCGCCCTGTCCTGCGGTAGACCAGGGTGAATCCGCACCCCGTCATGACCGCTTCGAGCCCGAAGATGGCGTCGACCGGATCGACGTCCTTGAGGAACACCACGTCCAGCCCGACACGAACCGGACCACCGCCCTCGATGACCGCGAGCGCGGACGCGTCATCGGGGGCGGAGAAGTAATCAACGTCCGGCACCCGCCGATTCTCACATGATCACCACGAACTCGACCCGGACCGGCTGCGCC
>NZ_MUNH01000196.1:0-22978 GCF_002154615.1 Streptomyces recifensis | reverse complement strand
GGACCGGGGCGCCCCGGTCCCCCTACTCTCGGATGATGGATCAGCGAAGCACGCGTGACGCGGCGGAGATCCCTGCCGTCGAGGTCGTCGGAGCACCTCTCTGGGAGACCTTCGATCCGGCGGCGTACGTCGATGCCAACTACAGCCGGCTGCACGCGGACGACGAGGCGATCATGCGGATGTGCGGCGATTTCTTCCGCCGGCACTTCGAACGTCACGACGCGCTGTCCGCCCGCGCGGGCATCGACGTCGGTTCCGGGCCGAACCTGTACCCCGCCCTGATGCTGCTCCCCTGGTGTGCGGAGATCACCCTGCTCGACCTTTCCCCGGCCAACATCGCGTGGCTCGAGCGGCACACCGGCGGCTACCCGGAGAGCTGGGACGCGTTCTGGGACGTGCTGAACACCGGCAGCCCGTACCGGGAGATCACCGATCCGCGCGGCAGCCTGGGCGCGAGCGCCCGGGTCGAGCACGGGGACCTGTTCCTGCTGCCCGAGGGGCGCTGGGGCATCGGGACCATGTTCTTCACCGCCGAGTCCATAACGGACTCCGCCGACGTGTTCCGGGACGGCGTACGGCGCTTCGTCGAGTCACTACTCCCCGGCGCGCCCTTCGCCGCCGCCTTCATGGCCGGTTCACGGGGCTACCGCGTGGGCGGTCACTTCTTTCCCTCGTGCAGCGTGGACGAACGGGCAGTGGCCGCGAGCCTCGCCCCGTACGCGGCGGACGACCTGACGATCACGCGCCTGCACGACGGCCATGCGTTGCGCGAGGGCTACCTGGGAATGATCCTGGCCTGCGGCCGGCGCCGGGACGACACCCGTTAGCGGACGAGCACCTGGGGGATGCGTGATCGAGGACGTGTTCCGTGAGACCACGGCGGAGCCGCGCACCCAGTCCGTTCCGCTGGCCCATCTCTCGCTGGAGATGGGCCACCTCTACCTGGAGGACTTCGAAGGCGGACCGGACCGGCTGCGCGAGCACTTCGCCCTCGCCCGCCCCTGGGCGGACGCCGCGGTCGCGTCCACCGCGGTGGGGACGGCCGGACGGCGGCCCCGGATCAGCAC
This sequence comes from Streptomyces recifensis, assembly GCF_002154615.1. Lineage (NCBI taxonomy): Bacteria > Bacillati > Actinomycetota > Actinomycetes > Kitasatosporales > Streptomycetaceae > Streptomyces > Streptomyces recifensis. The sequence goes on along the minus strand of NZ_MUNH01000196.1, from coordinate 21,911 downwards.
CTGCTTCCTCATCGACGACTACTTCTCCCGGTTCTCCTCCCCCGCCGACGTCGTGCCGCCGTTGCTCGCGGAGGCGGCCCGTGCGGGCCTGACCATCGACTACCTGGTGCGGGAGTCCGGCTGCGCGGTGGCCGACGGCTTCGAACTGGCCCGGTCCGTGGCTGACCGGCTGGTCGAGTCGCCCCCGCCGGGCAGCAACGGCGGACGGCCCCCGGCCCGCCGGACCGGCTGGCTCGCCAACGGCAGACGCGGCCCCGCCGGCCTGGTGGGCCACGAGACCTGGCAGCCGCCCGAGGAGACCCTGGCCCGGCGGCACTCGGTCTTCCTGGACACCGAACTGTGGGACGACGAAGGCCCGGTGCGCACCTGGTCCTGCGCCTTCCTGGCCGCCGTATGGCAGTTGCTCCGCCTCGGACTGCTGCGGCACGACGGCTCGCCGGTTCTGCGGCCCGCCCTCTGGGACGGGCGGACACTGCCCGGCGACTGGGACGAACTCCCGGCGCTCCTTCAGGTCGACGCCGCCGCCGAGCCCTTCACCGCCTACCGCACCTGCTCCCTGCTGCCGTACCGGTTCCTGCCCGTCGAGCACGCCGTCATGGTCGTCCTCGACCAGACCGACGTGGACCCCGTAGCCCTCGCGCAGACCTCGCGGCGCGCCGCCGACGAAGGCATCGACCTGCCCGCCTCGGTCGCCGAACGCGCCGGCTACGTCTTCTACCCCAGCCCCTGACATGGCGTCCGCCCCGAGCCCGGCGCCGGTGGCGCTCCGCTGCGGCGAGGTGCGGACCTGCCTGCTGCCCGCGTCCCGGCCGCTGTCCGCCGGGGACACCGCCCGGCTGCTGGGCCTGCGCCTCGGGGAACCCGTCACGCTCTCCGCGCGCCCCGACCGGCACGCACAGTCCCCTTCCCTGCTCACCGGGGTCGACTGCGCGCTGCCCACCGCCGACGGCACCAAGATCCGCGCCGTCGGCACGGTGGTCTCCCGTGCCTCGGTCACCGAGGGACGGGTCGTCCAGGCCGACGCCTTCACCAGCGTGCCCCTCCTGGGCCCCGGCAGCCGCAGGCCGTGGTGGCACTACCTCGCACGGCCGGGCGTGGTCGAACCGCTCGGCAAACTCCCCGAACCGGCCGTGGCCCAGGGGCTCCTCACCGCCTGCCGACCGGACGAACTGGACCCGGGTCTGATCGCGGAGGGGTTGCTCACCGAGGTCCTCGGCCATCCGCTGCTCGACCACCGGCCGCCTCTGCCGACCCCGTGCACCCGGCTGCGGTGGGTGGCACTGCGGCCCGCCGACGGGTCCCCCGCGCCGGCCGTCCGCTTCACCCTGGCCGGGGTCGGACACCGGACGGTGGAACTGCGTCTGCCCGCCGAGATCGAACCGCCCGTCATTGCCGCCTTCTGCGCGGACCTCGCGCTGCACGACTGGCTACTGACGGTCCTGACCGGCCTGCTGGACGAGGCCCCGCCGGGAAGCGCGCCGGAGGAACTCGTGCGCGCGGCCGCCGCCCACCTGCTGCATCTGTGGATGCCGGCGGCCCGGCCGGACCCCCGGCTCCTCCCGTTGTGGGAGGCGCTGGAGCGGACTCCGGGGTTCACCCGCCAGTGGCAGTCGCTCGCCCAGCGGGTCCGTGACCTGCTGGTTCTCTACTCGCAGCCGGGTACGGGCGTCCCTGGCGGGCCGCGACGCACCTCCCGGCGCCCACGTCAGCATCGTCGTCGACAGTGACACCGGGGGAGCCATGCGGCGGACGCGCCGGATATCCGAAGTAGTCGTAAGAGTCGCCGTCACCGCCCTGCTGGGCGGCGTGACCTACCTGATCACCAACCTCACGGATCAGCCCGAGATCTGGAAGATCACCCTCTCCGTGTTCATCGCCGGGGCGACCCTCATCGTCCAACAGCTCGCGGACTTCGAACGGCGGCTGGACGACGGCCTCACCGGCTTCAACGACACGACCCGGTTGATCTCCCGGCTGGACACCTCACCCGTGGGCTCCGGCGAGGTCACCCGCCTGGCGCGGAACGTCGCGGCACTCGAACCGGGCCGTCCCGACCTCCTGTACACATTCGTCCGGGCCGAGGTACGACGGCTGACCAACCTGATGGACGATCTGCGGGGCAACCACGCGGACTACCCTGGCGAGGACCGCGACTGGCTGCTGGGCCTGGCCCGGTGCGCGGGGACGTCCATCGACGCGGCGAGCACCTCGGTCGACCGGGACTTCTGGGGGACCGACCTCGGCCGCCACTACGTGACCGCCCAGGAGCAGGCGGTGTCACGGGGCGTCCGGGTACGGCGGCTGCTCATCCTCGGCACCCCGGCGGACCTCGACGCCGATGTGGAAGAGCTGCGGGCCTGGCAGCGGAGCCTGGGCTTCGAGATCCGGGTACTGGTGCTGTCCACGCTGGAGACCTGGGAGCAGCGGGAGGCGGTCAAGAACTTCGTCGTCTTCGACCGGGCCATCAGCTACGAGACCACTGCGGCGGACGGCGATCCATCACGCGTCTACGAGACCAGCCTGACCGTGGGCGAACGCGTGGACGAGCGAGTACGACGTTTCGAGATCTGGTGGGAGAGGGGCGATTAGCGGTCCCCGCACACAACTGGGTCCGGCCCCCTCGGAGGAGACCGGACCCAGGAGCAGGGGGTTCAGCGGACGAACACCCCCGCGCTCCCCGCCAGATCCAGGAAGTACTGGGGTGCCACGCCCAGGACCACCGTCACCGCCACGCCCACCGCGATGGCGGTCATGGTCAGGGGGGAGGGGACCGCGACCGTGGGGCCGTTGGGCTGGGGGTCGCTGAAGAACATGAGGACGATGACGCGGATGTAGAAGAAGGCGGCGATGGCCGAGGAGATGACGCCGACCACGACCAGGGGAGCCGCGCCGCCCTCCGCCGCCGCCCGGAAGACCGCGAACTTCCCCGCGAAGCCGCTGGTCAGCGGGATGCCGGCGAAGGCGAGCAGGAAGACGGCGAAGACCGCGGCGACCAGGGGAGACCGGCGGCCGAGGCCGGCCCACTGGGAGAGGTGCGTCGCCTCGCCGCCCGCGTCGCGGACCAGGGTGACCACGGCGAAGGCGCCGATCGTCACGAAGGAGTACCCGGCGAGGTAGAAGAGGACCGCCGAGACCCCGTCCTCCGTCGTCGCGATCACACCGGCGAGGATGAAGCCCGCGTGCGCGATGGAGGAGTACGCCAGCAGCCGCTTGATGTCGGTCTGGGTGATCGCGACGATCGCGCCGGCCAGCATGGTGACGATCGCCACCCCCCACATCACCGGCCGCCAGTCCCAGCGCAGTCCCGGCAGCACCACGTACAGCAGCCGCAGCAGCGCGCCGAACGCGGCCACCTTGGTCGCGGCCGCCATGAAGCCGGTCACCGGGGTCGGGGCGCCCTGGTACACGTCCGGGGTCCACATGTGGAACGGCACCGCACCCACCTTGAACAGCAGGCCCATCACCAGCAGCGCCATGCCGATCAGCAGCAGCGCGTCGTTGCCCATGGTGTCCGCGAGCGCCGGGTCGACCCCGCTGACCGTGCCGTCCACGACCTGCGCGATCCGCGCGTAGGACACCGAGCCCGCGTAGCCGTACAGCAGGGCGATGCCGAACAGGGTGAACGCCGAGGCGAACGCGCCCAGCAGGAAGTACTTGACCGCGGCCTCCTGCGACATCAGCCGCTTGCGGCGGGCCAGCGCGCACAGCAGGTACAGCGGGAGGGAGAGCACCTCCAGGGCGACGAACAGCGTCAGCAGGTCGTTCGCCGCGGGGAAGACCAGCATGCCCGCGACCGCGAAGAGCAGCAGCGGGAACACCTCGGTGGTGGTGAACCCGGCCTTGACCGCCGCCTGTTCGCCCTCACCGCCCGGTACGGAGGCGGCCTGTGCCGCGAAGGAGTCGACCCGGTTGCCGTGCGCCGCCGGGTCCAGGCGCCGCTCGGCGAAGGTGAACAGGCCGACCAGCGCGGCCAGCAGGATCGTGCCCTCCAGGAACAGCGCCGGGCCGTCCACCGCGACCGCGCCCATGGCCGCGATGTGCGCCTTGGTGGTGCCGTAGCCGCCCGCCGCGAGCGCGACGACCGCGGCGAAGGCGGCGCACAGCGCCACGGCGGAGACGAACACCTGGGCGTAGTAGCGGGAGCGGCGCGGCACGAACGCCTCGACGAGCACCCCGATGAGGGCGGCGCCGACGACGATCAGCGTCGGCGACAATTGTCCGTATTCGATCTTCGGCGTGTCGATCTTCGAGATCGGATCGGCCGCCGTTGTCCACAGGCTGTGGACGGCTGCTGCGCTCACTTGGCCGCCTCCACCGCGGGCTTGGGGTCCTTCTGCTGGACGTCGGACATGGTCTGCTTGACCGCCGGGTCGACGATGCTGGTCAGCGGCTTCGGATAGACACCGAGGAGGACCAGCAGCACGATCAGCGGCGCGACCACCAGCACCTCACGCACCCGCAGGTCGGGCATCGCCGACACCTCCGGCTTCACCGGGCCGGTCATCGTGCGCTGGTACAGCACCAGCGTGTACAGCGCGGCCAGCACGATGCCGACCGTGGCGACGATCCCGATCACCGGGTACCGGCTGAACGTGCCGACCAGTACCAGGAACTCGCTGACGAACGGCGCCAGTCCGGGCAGCGACAGGGTCGCGAGGCCGCCGATCAGGAAGGTGCCGGCGAGCACCGGGGCGACCTTCTGCACGCCGCCGTAGTCCGCGATGAGCCGGGATCCGCGCCGGGAGATCAGGAAGCCCGCGACCAGCATCAGCGCGGCCGTCGAGATGCCGTGGTTGACCATGTAGAGGGTCGCGCCCGACTGGCCCTGGGTCGTCATGGCGAAGATGCCCATCACGATGAAGCCGAAGTGCGAGATCGACGCGTAGGCCACCAGCCGCTTGATGTCCCGCTGGCCGACCGCGAGCAGCGCGCCGTAGACGATGCTGATCAGGGCGAGGACGAGGATCACCGGCGTCGCCCACTTCGACGCCTCCGGGAAGAGCTGGAGGCAGAAGCGGAGCATGGCGAAGGTGCCGACCTTGTCGACCACCGCGGTGATGAGCACCGCGACCGGCGCGGTGGACTCCTGCATGGCGTTGGGCAGCCAGGTGTGCAGCGGCCACAGCGGGGCCTTCACCGCGAAGGCGAAGAAGAAGCCGAGGAACAGCCAGCGTTCGGTGCTCGTCGCCATGGTCAGCGAGCCGTCGGCCCGCGCCTGGACGATCTCCTGGAGGCTGAAGCTCCCGGCGACCACGTACAGCCCGATCACCGCGGCCAGCATGATCAGACCGCCGGCCAGGTTGTAGAGGAGGAACTTCACCGCCGCGTACGACCGCTGGGTGGACGCGGCCTCCTCGCCCTGGCTGTGGGCCCGGTCCCCGAAGCCGCCGATGAGGAAGTACATCGGGATCAGCATGGCTTCGAAGAAGATGTAGAAGACGAAGACGTCGGTCGCCTCGAAGGAGATGATCACCATCGCCTCGACGGCCAGGATCAGCGCGAAGAAGCCCTGCGTGGGCCGCCACCGCCTGCTGCCCGTCTCCAGGGGGTCGGCGTCGTGCCAGCCCGCCAGCACGATGAACGGCATCAGCAGCGCGGTCAGCCCGACCAGGGCCACCGCGATGCCGTCCACGCCCAGTTCGTAGCGCACCCCGAAGTCCCTGATCCAGGAGTGGGACTCGGTGAGCTGGTAGCGGGCGCCGTCCGGGTCGAAGCGGACCAGGACGACGATCGCCAGCGCGAGCGTGGCCAGGGTGACCAGCAGGGCCAGCCACTTGGCGGCGGTGCGCTGCCGGGCCGGCACGGCGGCCGTGGCCACCGCACCCAGCGCCGGGAGCGCGGCTGTCGCTGTCAGCAGAGGAAAGGACATCGGTATCAGACCGCCCTCATCAGCAGCGTCGCGGCGACCAGGAGGGCCGCGCCGCCGAACATCGAGACCGCGTAGGAGCGGGCGAAGCCGTTCTGGACCCGGCGCAGCCGCCCGGACAGGCCGCCGAAACCGGCCGCCGAGCCGTTGACGACGCCGTCGACCAGGGTGTGGTCGACATAGACCAGCGAGCGCGTCAGGTGCTCGCCGCCGCGCACCAGCACGACGTGGTTGAAGTCGTCCTGGTAGAGGTCGCGCCGCGCGGCGCGGGTGAGCACGGAGCCGCGCGGGGCGAGCGCGGGTACGGGCTTGCGGCCGTACTGCGCCCAGGCCAGGCCCACGCCGACAACCAGGCAGACCATGGTGGCGCCGGTGACGGTGAGCGCGCTCAGCGGGGAGTGGCCCTCGCTGTGCCCGGTGACCGGCTCCAGCCAGTGCAGGAAGCGGTCGCCCACGTCGAAGAAGGCACCGCCGGCCACCGAGCCGACGGCCAGCACGATCATCGGGATCGTCATGGTCCGCGGGGACTCGTGCGGGTGCGGCTCACCGTGCGCGCCCTGGTGCTCGGCGGCCGGCTCGGCGCTCGGGGCCTCGGGGGACCTGGTCGGCTGGTTCTTCCAGCGGGGTTCGCCGAAGAACGTCATGAGCATCACGCGGGTCATGTAGAACGCGGTGATCGCCGCGCCCAGCAGGGCCACCCCGCCCAGGATCCAGCCCTCGGTGCCGCCCTTGGCGAAGGCCGCCTCGATGATCTTGTCCTTGGAGAAGAAGCCGGACAGCCCCGGGAAGCCGATGATCGCGAGGTAGCCGAGGCCGAAGGTGACGAAGGTGATCGGCATGTACTTCCGCAGGCCGCCGTACTTGCGCATGTCGACCTCGTCGTTCATGCCGTGCATCACCGAACCGGCCCCGAGGAACAGCCCGGCCTTGAAGAAGCCGTGGGTGACCAGGTGCATGATCGCGAAGACGTAGCCGATCGGGCCGAGGCCGGCCGCGAGAACCATGTAGCCGATCTGCGACATGGTCGAGCCGGCCAGCGCCTTCTTGATGTCGTCCTTGGCGCAACCGACGATCGCACCGAACAGCAGCGTGACCCCGCCGACGACGGTGACCACGAGCTGCGCGTCCGGCGCGCCGTTGAAGATCGCGGCGGAGCGGACGATGAGGTAGACGCCCGCCGTGACCATGGTGGCCGCGTGGATCAGGGCCGAGACCGGGGTCGGGCCCTCCATCGCGTCCCCGAGCCAGGACTGGAGCGGCACCTGGGCGGACTTGCCGCACGCGGCGAGCAGCAGCATCAGGCCGATCGCGGTGAGCCGGCCCTCGGACGCGTCGCCCGCGTGCTCCAGCACCGGGCCGAAGGCGAAGGTGCCGAAGGTGGTGAACATCAGCATGATGGCGATGGACAGGCCCATGTCGCCGACCCGGTTGACCAGGAACGCCTTCTTCGCGGCGGTCGCGGCGCTGGGCTTGTGCTGCCAGAAGCCGATCAGCAGGTACGAGGCGAGGCCCACGCCCTCCCAGCCGACGTACAGCAGCAGGTAGTTGTCGGCGAGGACCAGCAGGAGCATCGCCGCGAGGAACAGGTTGAGGTAGCCGAAGAAGCGGCGGCGCCGCTCATCGTGCTCCATGTACCCGACGGAGTACAGGTGGATCAGCGAGCCGACCCCGGTGATCAGCAGCACGAACGTCATCGACAGCTGGTCGAGCCGCAGCGTGACGTCGGCCTGGAAGCCGCCGACCGGGATCCAGCTCCACAGGTGCTGGGTCCAGGTGCGGTGTTCGGCGTCCTTGCCGAGCAGCCCGGCGAACAGGACCAGGCCGACGACGAAGGAGGCGGTCGACAGCAGGGTGCCGACCCAGTGGCCGACGGCGTCCAGGCGCCGGCCGCCGAGCAGGAGCACGACGGCTCCGAGCAGGGGCGCCGCGATGAGCAGCGCGATCAGGTTCTCCACGATTCTTCCGACCCCTTACAGCTTCATCAGGCTGGCGTCGTCGACCGAGGCCGAGTGGCGGGTGCGGAACAGCGACACGATGATCGCCAGGCCCACCACGACCTCCGCGGCGGCGACGACCATCGTGAAGAACGCGATGATCTGGCCGTCGAGGTTGCCGTGCATCCGGGAGAAGGTGACGAAGGCGAGGTTGCAGGCGTTGAGCATCAGCTCCACGCACATGAACACCACGATCGCGTTCCGCCGGATCAGCACGCCGGTGGCGCCGATGGTGAACAGCAGGGCCGCGAGATAGAGGTAGTTGACGGGGTTCACTGCGCCGCGTCCTCCGTCCGCTTGAAGGTGGCCGGGGTGTTCTCCGTGCGCTCCAGGCGTTCCTCAGCGCGCTGTTCCAGCGCCTTGAGGTCGCCGAGGGCCTGGGCGGAGACGTCCCGGATCTGACCGCGTTCGCGCAGCGTCCGGCTGACGCTCAGCTCGGCGGGGGTGCCGTCGGGCAGCAGGCCCGCGATGTCCACCGCGTTGTGCCGGGCGTAGACGCCGGGGGCGGGCAGCGGCGGTACGTGCTTGCCCTCGCGGACCCGCTCGGCCGCCAGCTCGCGCTGGGTCCTGGGCCGTTCGGTGCGCTCGCGGTGGGTGAGCACCATGGCGCCGACCGCGGCGGTGATCAGCAGGGCGCCGGTCAGCTCGAAGGCGAAGACGTACTTCGTGAAGATGAGGGCCGCCAGGCCCTCCACGTTGCCGCCCGCGTTGGCCTGGCCGGTGCCGTTGAACTGGGTGAGCGAGGCGTTGGCGATGCCGCCCAGCAGCAGGACGCCGAAGCCGAGCCCGCAGAGCAGAGCCAGCCAGCGCTGCCCCCTGATGGTCTCCTTCAGCGAGTCGGCGGCGGTCACGCCGACGAGCATCACCACGAAGAGGAAGAGCATCATGATCGCGCCGGTGTAGACGACGATCTGCACGATTCCCAGGAAGTAGGCGCCGTTGGCGAGGTAGAACACCGCCAGGACGATCATGGTCCCGGCGAGACACAGCGCGCTGTGCACCGCGCGTCGCATCAGGACGGTGCACAGGGCGCCGATCACGGCGACGCTGCCGAGAATCCAGAACTGGACCGCTTCTCCGGTGGAAGTGGAGTAGGCGGCGAGCTGTGCGCTCATGCCTCCACCTCCTCTTCGGGCTTCTCGCCCTTGGAGGTGGCCACTTGCCGGACCGTGCCGGGGGCGGCCTCGGTCACCAGGCCCCGGTAGTAGTCCTGTTCGTCGGTGCCGGGGAAGATCGCGTGCGGGGAGTCGACCATGCCCTCGTCCAGACCGGCGAGCAACTGCTCCTTGGTGTAGATGAGGTTGGCCCGGCTGGAGTCGGCCAGCTCGAACTCGTTGGTCATCGTGAGCGCGCGGGTGGGGCACGCCTCGATGCACAGGCCGCACAGGATGCAGCGGGCGTAGTTGATCTGGTAGACGCGGCCGTACCGCTCGCCCGGCGAGTAGCGCTCCTCGTCGGTGTTGTCGGCGCCCTCGACATAGATGGCGTCGGCGGGGCAGGCCCAGGCGCACAGCTCGCAGCCGACGCACTTCTCCAGGCCGTCCGGATGGCGGTTGAGCTGGTGCCGTCCGTGGAAGCGGGGAGCGGTGGTCTTCTTCTGCTCCGGGTACTGCTCGGTCAGCCGCTTCTTGAACATGGCCTTGAAGGTCACGGCGAAGCCGGCCACGGGGTTCTGGAAACCGGGTGCGGTCTCCTTGGGCTCCTCAGCCATCGGACGCCTCCTTTCCATCCGAAGTTCCGTCACTGACAGTGTCCACTCCACCACTGACAATCAGCTCCCGCTCCTGGCGCGGACGGCGCCTGGGCACCGCGGGCAACTGCTGTCCGGGCAGCGGCGGTACGGGGAAACCGCCCGCCAGCGGATCGAACGCGGGCTGCGGGGCCGGCTGTTCGGCCGCCTTGGCCTTGTCGCGGAACATGTCGGCGACGAAGGAGATCAGCAGCAGGGCGAGCACACCGCCGCCGACGTAGAGCGCGATGTCGGCGAAGTCGTAGTTCTCGTTGCGCAGCACCCGCACGGTCGCCACCAGCATCAGCCAGACCACCGAGACCGGGATCAGGACCTTCCAGCCGAGCTTCATGAGCTGGTCGTAGCGGACACGGGGGAGCGTGCCGCGCAGCCAGATGAAGAAGAACAGCAGGAGCTGCACCTTGATGACGAACCAGAGCATCGGCCACCAGCCGTGGTTGGCGCCCTCCCAGAAGGTGCTGATGGGCCAGGGGGCCCGCCAGCCGCCGAGGAAGAGGGTGGCCGTCACCGCCGACACCGTCACCATGTTCATGTACTCGGCGAGCATGAACAGCGCGAACTTGATCGACGAGTACTCGGTGTTGAAGCCACCGACCAGGTCCCCCTCGGACTCCGGCATGTCGAAGGGGGCGCGGTTGGTCTCGCCCACCATCGTGATCACGTAGAGGACGAAGGAGACCGGCAGCAGCAGGATGTACCAGCGGTCGTGCTGCTGTTCCACGATGACGGAGGTCGACATCGACCCCGAGTAGAGGAACACCGAGGCGAACGCGGCGCCCATGGCGATCTCGTAGGAGATCATCTGCGCGCAGGAGCGCAGACCGCCCAGGAGCGGATAGGTCGAGCCGCTGCTCCAGCCGGCCAGCACGATGCCGTAGATGCCGACCGAGGCGACGGCCAGGATGTACAGCATCGCGATCGGCAGGTCGGTGAGCTGCATCGTGGTGCGGTGGCCGAAGATCGAGATCTCGTTGCCGGCCGGGCCGAACGGGATGACCGCGATCGCCATGCAGGCAGGGATGGCGGCGACGATCGGTGCGAGGACGTAGATCACCTTGTCCGCGCGCTTGACGACGACGTCCTCCTTGAGCATGAGCTTCACGCCGTCGGCGAGCGACTGGAGCATGCCCCAGGGGCCGTGCCTGTTGGGGCCGATGCGCAACTGCATCCAGGCGACGACCTTGCGCTCCCAGACGATGGACAGCAGCACCGTCAGCATCAGGAACGCGAAGCAGAACACCGCCTTGACGACGACCAGCCACCACGGGTCGCGGCCGAACAGCGAGAGGTCTTCAGCGGCGAGGAACGGGCTCATCCTCGAACCTCCTTGGGGGCCTCGTCGGCGTGCACCGCGGGGCCGATACGGACGAGGGAGCCGGGCCGGGCCCCGGTGTCGGAGGCGACGCCCCGGCCGGCCGAGTCCAGCGGGAGCCAGACCACCCGGTCGGGCATCTCCGTGATCTCCAGCGGGAATGCGGTCGTCCCGGCCGGACCGGTGACGGCGAGGGTGTCGCCGTCCTTGACGCCCGCCTCGGCGGCCGTCGCCGCGGACACGCGCGCGTGGGCGGCGTGCCGGGTGCCGGCCAGCGCCTCGTCGCCCTGCTGGAGGACGCCGAGGTCGAGCAGGAGCCGGTGTCCGGCGAGCACGGCCTCCCCGGCCGCCGGGCGGGGCAGCGCGGCCCCGCTGTGCAGCGGGTCGGCGGCCGAGGCCCCGGTCCAGCCGCCGAGCCGGTCGATCTCCGCGCGGGTGGTGCGCAGGTCCGGCAGGCCCAGGTGGACGTCCATGGCGTCGGCCAGCATCTGCAGGACGCGGGCGTCGGCCGGGGCGAGCCGGCGGGTCATCTGGTCGGGCTTGAGCGCGGCCTCGAAGAAGCGGACCCGGCCCTCCCAGTTGAGGAAGGTGCCCGTCTTCTCGACCACCGCCGCGACCGGCAGCACCACGTCGGCGCGCTCGGTGACCTCGCTGGGCCGCAGCTCCAGCGAGACCAGGAAGCCCACGCTGTCGAGCGCCTCACGCGCGCGTGCCGGGTCGGGCAGGTCGGCGACCTCCACCCCGGCGACGAGGAGCGCGGACAGCTCGCCGGTGGCGGCGGCCTCCACGATCTGCTGGGTGTCGCGGCCGTAGCGGGCGGGGAGTTCGGCCAGCCCCCAGGCGGCGGCGACCTCCTCCCGCGCGCGCGGGTCCGTGGCCGGACGGCCGCCCGGCAGCAGCGAGGGCAGCGCGCCCGCCTCGACGGCACCGCGCTCCCCCGCGCGCCGGGGAATCCACACCAGCCGGGCGCCGGTCGCGGCCGCCGCGCGCGTGGCGGCGGTCAGGCCGCCCGTGACGCCCGCGAGCCGCTCGCCGACCACGATCACGGCGCCCTCGGCGCGCAGCGCTTCGGCCGCCTCGGTGCCGGCGTCCTCCAGGCCGACCCCGCCGGCCAGCGCGTCCAGCCACTCGGGCTCGGTGCCGGGCGCGGCCGGCAGCAGCGTGCCGCCCGCCTTGGTCAGGCCCCGGGTGGCGTGCGTGGCCAGGGCGTACACCTTCTGGCCGCGCTTGCGCCACGCCTTGCGCAGCCGCAGGAAGACGCCGGGGGCCTCCTCCTCGGCCTCGAACCCGACCAGCAGCACGGCGGGCGCCTGCTCCAGCGCGGTGTAGGTGACCCCGGTGCCGTCGAGGTCGCGGCCCCGGCCGGCCACCCGGGCGGCCAGGAAGTCGGCCTCCTCGCCGCTGTGCACGCGGGCGCGGAAGTCGATGTCGTTGGTGTCGAGCGCCACCCGCGCGAACTTGCTGTACGCGTACGCGTCCTCGACCGTCAGCCGGCCTCCGGTGAGCACCCCGGCGCGGGAGCGGGCGGCGCCGAGGCCCCGCGCGGCCGCGTCCAGCGCCTCGGGCCAGGAGGCGGGCTCCAGCACGCCCTCGGCGTTGCGGACCAGCGGGGTGTCGAGCCGGTCGCGCAACTGGGCGTAGCGGAAGGCGAACCGGCCCTTGTCGCAGACCCAGTCCTCGTTGACCTCCGGGTCGTTGGCGGCGAGCCGCCGCATGACCTTGCCGCGCCGGTGGTCGGTACGGGTGGCGCAGCCGCCCGAGCAGTGCTCGCACACCGAGGGCGAGGAGATCAGGTCGAAGGGGCGCGAGCGGAACCGGTAGGCGGCCGAGGTGAGCGCGCCGACCGGGCAGATCTGGATGGTGTTGCCGGAGAAGTACGACTCGAACGGGTCGCCCTCGCCGGTGCCGACCTGCTGGAGCGCGCCGCGCTCGATCAGCTCGATCATCGGGTCGCCCGCCACCTGGTTGGAGAACCGGGTGCAGCGGGCGCACAGCACGCACCGCTCGCGGTCGAGCAGCACCTGGGTGGAGATGGGCACCGGCTTGGCGTAGGTGCGCTTGCGGCCCTCGAAGCGGGACTCGGCGTTGCCGTGCGACATGGCCTGGTTCTGCAGCGGGCACTCGCCGCCCTTGTCGCAGACCGGGCAGTCCAGCGGGTGGTTGATGAGCAGCAGTTCCATCACCCCGTGCTGGGCCTTCTCGGCGACCGGCGAGGTGAGCTGGGTCTTCACCACCATGCCGTCGGTGCAGGTGATGGTGCAGGACGCCATCGGCTTGCGCTGGCCCTCCACCTCCACGATGCACTGGCGGCAGGCGCCGGCCGGGTCCAGCAGGGGGTGGTCGCAGAAGCGCGGGATCTCGATGCCGAGCTGCTCGGCGGCCCGGATGACCAGGGTGCCCTTGGGCACGCTGATCTCGATGCCGTCGATCGTCAGCGAGACGAGGTCCTCCGGCGGGACCGCCGCCTGCCCCCCGCCTGAGGGGGCACTGGTGGTCACGGTCATGCGTTCACCTCCGGGCGGTCCGCCCAGGCCGTCGACTTGGCCGGGTCGAAGGGACAGCCCCGGCCCGTGATGTGCTGCTCGTACTCCTCGCGGAAGTACTTCAGCGAGGAGAAGATCGGTGAGGCCGCGCCGTCGCCCAGGGCGCAGAAGGACTTGCCGTTGATGTTGTCGGCGATGTCGTTGAGCTTCTCGAGGTCGCTCATCGACCCCTTGCCCGCCTCGATGTCCCGCAGCAACTGCACCAGCCAGTAGGTCCCTTCGCGGCAGGGCGTGCACTTGCCGCAGGACTCGTGGGCGTAGAACTCGGTCCAGCGGGTGACCGCCCGCACCACGCAGGTGGTCTCGTCGAAGCACTGGAGCGCCTTGGTGCCGAGCATGGAGCCGGCGGCGCCGACGCCCTCGTAGTCGAGGGGGACGTCGAGGTGTTCGTCGGTGAACATCGGGGTCGAGGAGCCGCCCGGCGTCCAGAACTTCAGCCGGTGGCCGGGGCGCATGCCGCCGCTCATGTCGAGCAGCTGGCGCAGGGTGATGCCGAGCGGCGCCTCGTACTGGCCGGGGCTGGCGACGTGCCCGCTGAGCGAGTACAGCGTGAAGCCGGGTGACTTCTCGCTGCCCATGGAGCGGAACCAGTCCTTGCCCTGGTGCAGGATGGCGGGAACCGAGGCGATCGACTCGACGTTGTTCACCACGGTGGGGCAGGCGTAGAGGCCCTCGACGGCCGGGAAGGGGGGCCGCAGCCGCGGCTGGCCCCGGCGGCCTTCGAGCGAGTCGAGCAGCGCGGTCTCCTCGCCGCAGATGTACGCGCCCGCGCCCGCGTGCACGGTGAGTTCGAGGTCGAGTCCGCTGCCGAGGACGTCCTTGCCGAGGAACCCGGCCTCGTACGCCTCGCGCACCGCCTCGTGCAGCCGGCGCAGGACGGGGACGACCTCGCCGCGCAGGTAGACAAAGGCGTGCGAGGAGCGGATCGCGTAGCAGGCGATCACGATGCCCTCGATGAGGCTGTGCGGGTTGGCGTAGAGGAGCGGGATGTCCTTGCAGGTGCCGGGCTCGGACTCGTCGGCATTGACGACGAGGTAGTGCGGCTTGCCGTCGCCCTGCGGGATGAACTGCCACTTCATGCCGGTCGGGAAGCCCGCGCCGCCTCGGCCGCGCAGGCCGGATTCCTTCACGTAGGCGATCAGGTCGTCCGGGGACATGGCGAGCGCCTTGCGCAGGCCCTCGTAGCCGTCGTGCCGCCGGTAGACGTCCAGGGTCCAGGAGCGGTCCTCGTCCCAGAAGGCCGAGAGCACGGGGGCGAGCAGCTTCTCGGGGCTGGTGCCGTCCTTGACGTCGGTGACCACGGTCATCACTCCCCCTCCTCTGCGGTCGGTCCCGACGGGTGCGCCGGGTCGGAGGCCGAGGTGTCGACCGGGTCGTGGGAGCTGAGCCGCTCGGTGGGCGAGGGCTCGTGCACCGGCTCCTCGCGCGGGGCCGCGTCGCGCGGGTGGACCACGCGCGCGGGCTGGGTCTCGCCCTTGGCCAGGCGGAGGCCGACCAGCGAGGCGTGGCCCGCGCTGCCGCCCTCCTCGACGGCGCCGGGGCGCTCGTCGGGGAAGCCGGCCAGGATGCGGGCGGTCTCCTTGAAGGTGCACAGCCGGGCCCCGCGCGTGGGCTCCACGATCTGCCCGGCGCGCAGGTCGTCGACGAGGCGGGTGGCGCTGGCCGGGGTCTGGTTGTCGAAGAACTCCCAGTTGACCATCACCACCGGCGCGTAGTCGCAGGCCGCGTTGCACTCGATGTGCTCCAGGGTGACCTTGCCGTCGCCGGTGGTCTCGCCGTTGCCGACGCCCAGGTGCTCCTGGAGGGTCTCGAAGATGGCGTCTCCGCCCATGACCGCACACAGGGTGTTGGTGCAGACGCCCACCTGATAGTCGCCGGAGGGGCGGCGCCGGTACATGGAGTAGAAGGTGGCGACCGCGGTGACCTCGGCGGTGGTCAGCTCCAGCACGTCGGCGCAGAACTTCATGCCGGTCCGGGTGACGTAGCCGTCCTCGGACTGCACGAGGTGCAGCAGCGGCAGCAGGGCGGAGCGGGAGTCGGGGTAGCGCGCGATCACCTCGCGCGCGTCCGCCTCCAGCCGGGCCCGGATGTCGTCCGGGTAGGCGGGCGGGGGCAGTTCCGGCATGCCCAGGCCGACGCCCCGCTCGGAAGAAGAGGTGGTCACCGGTCGACGCCTCCCATCACGGGGTCGATGGACGCCACGGCCACGATGACGTCGGCGACCTGGCCGCCCTCGCACATCGCCGCCATGGCCTGGAGATTGGTGAAGGACGGGTCGCGGAAGTGGACCCGGAAGGGACGGGTGCCGCCGTCGGAGACCGCGTGCACGCCGAGTTCGCCCTTGGGTGACTCGACGGCCGCGTACGCCTGGCCCGGCGGGACCCGGAAGCCCTCGGTGACCAGCTTGAAGTGGTGGATCAGGGCCTCCATGGATGTGCCCATGATCTTCTTGATGTGGTCCAGCGAGTTGCCGAGCCCGTCCGGGCCGAGCGCGAGCTGCGCGGGCCAGGCGATCTTCTTGTCGGCGACCATGACCGGGCCCGGCTGGAGCCGGTCCAGGCACTGCTCGATGATCCTGAGCGACTGGCGCATCTCCTCCAGCCGGATCAGGAAGCGCCCGTAGGAGTCGCAGGTCTCGGCGGTCGGGACGTCGAAGTCGTAGGTCTCGTAACCGCAGTACGGCTGGGTCTTGCGCAGGTCGTGCGGCAGGCCCGTGGAGCGCAGGATCGGGCCGGTGGCGCCGAGCGCCATGCAGCCGGCCAGGTCGAGATGGCCCACGTCCTGCATACGGGCCTTGAAGATGGGGTTCCCGGTGGCGAGCTTGTCGTACTCCGGGAGGTTCTTCTTCATCTTCTTGACGAACTCGCGGATCTGGTCGACCGCGCCCGGCGGCAGGTCCTGCGCGAGTCCGCCGGGGCGGATGTACGCGTGGTTCATGCGCAGGCCGGTGATCAGCTCGTAGATGTCGAGGATCATCTCCCGGTCGCGGAAGCCGTAGATCATGATCGTGGTGGAGCCCAGCTCCATGCCGCCGGTGGCGATGCACACCAGGTGCGACGACAGCCGGTTCAGCTCCATCAGGAGCACCCGGATGATGTCGGTCCGCTCGGTGATCTGGTCCTCGATGCCGAGCAGCTTCTCGACGGCGAGGCAGTAGGCGGTCTCGTTGAAGAAGGACGTCAGGTAATCCATCCGCGTGACGAAGGTGGTGCCCTGCGTCCACGTGCGGTACTCGAGGTTCTTCTCGATGCCGGTGTGCAGATAGCCGATGCCGCAGCGGGCCTCGGTGACCGTCTCGCCCTCGATCTCCAGGATGAGCCGGAGCACTCCGTGGGTGGACGGGTGCTGCGGGCCCATGTTGACGACGATGCGCTCGTCGTCCGCCTTGGCCGCGGACTGGACGACCTCGTCCCAGTCGCCACCGGTGACCGTGTAGACGGTCCCCTCGGTGGTCTCGCGCGCTGACGCGTGGGAAGTGCTCACGAGTACGACCTCCGCTGGTCCGGAGCCGGGATCTGGGCGCCCTTGTACTCGACGGCGATGCCGCCGAGGGGGTAGTCCTTGCGCTGCGGGTGGCCCTGCCAGTCGTCCGGCATCATGATCCGGGTGAGGGCCGGATGGCCGTCGAAGACGATCCCGAAGAAGTCGTACGTCTCGCGCTCGTGCCAGTCGTTGGTCGGGTAGACCGCGACCAGGGACGGGATGCGCGGGTCGGCGTCGGGAGCGCTGACCTCCAGCCGGATCAGCCGGTTGTGGGTGATCGAGCGCAGGTGGTAGACCGCGTGCAGCTCGCGGCCCTTGTCGCTCGGGTAGTGCACCCCGCTGACGCCGGTGCACAGCTCGAAGCGGAGCGCCGGGTCGTCGCGCAGGGTGCGGGCCACCCGGAGCAGGTGCTCGCGCTCGATGTGGAAGGTCAGCTCGCCGCGGTCGACGACGGTGCGCTCGATGGCGTTCTCCGGGAGCAGGCCCTGCTCCTCCAGGGCGCCCTCCAGCTCGTCGGCGACCTCGTCGAACCAGCCGCCGTAGGGGCGGCTCGCCGCGCCGGGCAGCCGGATCGAGCGGACCAGGCCGCCGTAGCCGGAGGTGTCGCCGCCGTTGTTGGCGCCGAACATGCCGCGCTGGACCCGGATCTCCTCGCCGCCCTGGCCGCGCTGGCCGGGGAGGTTGGAGGCGGAGAGGTCCTTCTCGGGGTTCACACCGTTGGTGCCGTTGTCCTCGCTCACCGCAGCAGCCCCTTCATCTCGATCGTGGGCAGTGCCTTGAGCGCGGCTTCCTCGGCCTCCCGGGCCGCCGTCTCGGCGTTGACGCCGAGCTTTCCGCCCTGGATCTTCTGGTGGAGCTTGAGGATCGCGTCCATCAGCATCTCGGGGCGGGGCGGGCAGCCGGGGAGATAGATGTCGACCGGCACGATGTGGTCGACGCCCTGGACGATCGCGTAGTTGTTGAACATGCCGCCCGAGGACGCGCAGACGCCCATGGAGATGACCCACTTCGGGTTGGGCATCTGGTCGTAGACCTGCCGCAGCACCGGCGCCATCTTCTGGCTGACCCGGCCCGCGACGATCATGAGGTCGGCCTGGCGCGGTGAGCCGCGGAAGACCTCCATGCCGAAGCGGGCGAGGTCGTAGCGTCCGGCGCCGGTGGTCATCATCTCGATGGCGCAGCAGGCGAGTCCGAAGGTGGCCGGGAAGACGGACGCCTTGCGCACCCAGCCCGCGGCCTGTTCGACGGTGGTCAGCAGAAAGCCGCTCGGCAGCTTTTCTTCGAGTCCCATGACTTAAAGGCCCCTCAGTCCCATTCCAGGCCGCCGCGCCGCCATACGTACGCGTACGCGACGAAGACGGTGAGCACGAAGAGCAGCATCTCCACGAGCCCGAAGACCCCGAGCGCGTCGAAGGTGACGGCCCAGGGGTAGAGGAAGACGATCTCGATGTCGAAGACGATGAAGAGCATCGCCGTCAGGTAGTACTTGATGGGGAAGCGCCCGCCGCCGGCCGGCGTGGGGGTCGGCTCGATGCCGCATTCGTAGGCTTCGAGCTTCGCGCGGTTGTAGCGCTTCGGACCGATCAGCGCGGCCATGACCACGGAGAAGATCGCAAAGCCTGCCCCGAGGGCTCCCAGTACGAGGATGGGCGCGTACGCGTTCACCGCTCCTCGCTCCCTTCAGTCGGCATTGACTGGTGGCGGATCACGGGCTCACAGCCGCCTCTTCCGTCCCACCGACCCCACCCGTCCCGGCGAAGATCGAGAACATGTGAAGCAGGTCACAAGCCCAACTGCTCCGCATCTTATGCCCGCCGCTCTGTGATCTGCGACACGGGGTATTGCACAAGCTTTGTGATCTCCACCACCTGACGAAGGATCATGAAGCCGGAGGATGGGTGATCTTCGCACGCGAAGCGTTCAGTTGATCACCAGAAGTGACAATCCCGCTCGTCGGCGCACGTCAGAGGGGGTGCCGGAGCGGTTGCTCAATATCAAGAGGGTTCCGATGCATGCAAATTGGTGTTGGACGCATGCGGCTGCTAGTGGAGGGCGTTCACACCTCGGGGGGAGATCCGGGGCGCGATGTGGACGCGGCCGGAGCACGTGCGCGCGTTCACGAAGTCCCGGCGCGCGGCCGACCGTCGCGGACGCGACTCTTCCGGTGACCGTTCCGTGACCTCCGCCACACCGGTGGCGGGCGTTCCGGAGCCGGGCTTGGCCATCGACCCCAACCGATGGTAGGCGCGGGGCAATTCGGACGTAATGATCAAAGACCGTGATCAACGGCCCAATGATCTCCGTCCGCTATGTCCGTTACGGCGTCAATAAAGAGTGACGCGACCGGGTTTCGGAGATCCGATTGAACAATTGTGGCGCAGCACACGTTTGTTGAAGATATGAAGGAGCCCCTGGTACCGGTTGTTCCCATGTCCCACACCGCTCACATACGCAGCCACCGGAAGCCCCGCCGCAGCGCGTCGTCCATCGTCGTGCGGTCCGGTGTCGCCGGCGGCGTCCTCAGCACCCTGGCGGTCGCAGGAGCGGCCGGCTACGCGAACGCGGCCGAGGCCGAGCCCGTGACGCAGACGCTCGAACTCCCCACCCTCACCGCCGACGTGGCCACCCAGGTCGCGCAGTCCGCGGACGCCACCCAGCAGGCGGCCGCGAACTACGAGCTGCAGGCCGAGCGTGACGCGGCCGCCGCCAGCGCCGCGAAGCAGGCCAAGGCGGACCTCGCCGAGGCGCGGCAGAAGGCCGAGGCGAAGAAGAAGGCACAGGAGCAGGCCCGTAAGGAGGCCGCCGCCCGTGCCACCCGAAACGCCCAGCGCACCGTCCTCACCGCGTCCGCGTCCGCGAGCACCGACGCGGGCAGCGCCACGGTCACCGGCTCGTCCAGCGCGACCGGTTCGGCCGCGGCCATCGTGTCGTTCGTGAAGTCCCAGGTCGGCAAGGCGTACGTCTCCGGCGCCACCGGTCCCTCCGCCTACGACTGCTCGGGCCTGGTCCAGACGGCGTTCAAGCAGGTCGGCATCAGCCTGCCGCGCGTCTCCCAGGACCAGTCCACGGCCGGCACCCAGGTCTCCCTGAGCAACCTCCAGCCCGGCGACATCCTCTACTGGGGCAGCGCGGGCAGCGCGTACCACGTGGGTGTCTACGTCGGCGACGGCATGTTCGTCGGCGCCCAGAACCCCTCCACGGGCGTCGTGGAGCGTCCCCTCTCCTACGACCAGCCCACCGGCGCGGTCCGGGTCCTCTGACCCCCTCCGCCCCACCCGCACGACAAGGCCGCTGCCCTCGGGGGGCAGCGGCCTTGGTGCGTCTCCTGCCATGCTCGGACCCGGGCCGCCGCCCGGCGGGACGAGGTGATGTCCCGCCGGGCCGTCCGGGCTGTTATGCCGAGCTGATTCCCCGCGAGGGGATCAGGCCTTCGGGGCCACCTTCGTCAGGCCGTTGATGACGCGGTCCATGGTGTCGCCGCCCGTGGGGTCGGTCAGGTTGGCGAGGAGCTTGAGGACGAACTTCATCAGGAGGGGGTGGGTGAGGCCGCGCTGGGCGCCGATCTGCATGACCTTGGGGTTGCCGATGAGTTTCACGAAGGCGCGGCCGAGGGTGTAGTACCCGCCGTAGGTGTCCTTGAGGACGCGGGGGTAGCGCTGGAGGGCGATCTCGCGGGTGGCCGGGGTGGGGCGGGCGTGGGCCTGGACGATGACGTCGGCGGCGAGCTGGCCGGACTCCATGGCGTAGGCGATGCCCTCGCCGTTGAAGGGGTTCACCATGCCGCCGGCGTCGCCGACCAGCAGCAGGCCCTTGGTGTAGTGCGGCTGGCGGTTGAAGGCCATCGGCAGGGCCGCGCCCCGGATCGGGCCCGTCATGTGCTCCGGGGTGTAGCCCCACTCCTCCGGCATCGACGCGCACCATGCCTTGAGCACCTCGCGCCAGTCCAGCTCCTTGAAGGACTCCGAGGTGTTCAGCACGCCGAGGCCCACGTTGGACGTGCCGTCGCCCATGCCGAAGATCCAGCCGTAGCCGGGCAGCAGGCGGTCCTGGGCGCCCCGGCGGTCCCACAGCTCCAGCCAGGACTCCAGGTAGTCGTCCTCGTGACGCGGCGACTCGAAGTACGTACGCACCGCGACGCCCATGGGACGGTCCTCCCGGCGGTGCAGGCCCATGGCGAGGGAGAGCCGGGTGGAGTTGCCGTCGGCGGCGACGACGAGGGGTGCGTGGAAGGTCACCGGGCGCTTGTCGTCGCCCAGCTTCGCCGTCACGCCCGTGATCCGGCCCGTGCGGTCGTCGATGATCGGGCCGCTCACGTTGCACAGCTCGAACAGCCGGGCGCCCGCCTTCTGCGCCTGCCGGGCCAGCTGCTCGTCGAAGTCGTCCCGCTTCCGCACCAGCCCGAAGTTCGGGTACGAGGCGAGATCGGGCCAGTCCAGCTGGAGCCGGGAGCCGCCGCCGATGATGCGCAGACCCTTGTTGCGCAGCCAGCCCGCCTCCTCGGAGATGTCGATGCCCATGGCCACGAGCTGCTTGACCGCGCGCGGGGTCAGGCCGTCACCGCAGACCTTCTCCCGCGGGAACTCGGTCTTCTCCAGGAGCAGGACGTCGAGTCCGGCCTTGGCGAGGTGGTAGGCCGTGGTGGAGCCGGCCGGCCCCGCGCCCACGACGATCACGTCTGCGGTGTTGTCGGAGAGGGGCTCAGTCACGGCGGGTTCTCCCCAAGGTTGTGAATCTTCGTGCCGACGGGCACTGGACATGGGCAGTCTATTCAGCAGAATTGATCAACCGGCTGAAGGGCTGCTCCGTGAACCGAACTCCCCCTGTAGTACGGCTGCGTGTGCCCACCGACGAGGACGCCTACGCCTGGCACCGGGTCTTCGCCGATCCCGAGGTCATGCGGTTCCACGGGGGGCGGGCGGCCGAGCTGTCCGTGTACGAGGAACTCACCGCCCGGCAGCGGCGG
>NZ_MUNH01000195.1:0-2673 GCF_002154615.1 Streptomyces recifensis | reverse complement strand
GGGGGTGGGGGTGGAGTTCGGCGGGGTGGCACCGGCGAACTTCACCGAGAACTTGGCGAAGTCCCAGGCGTTCTGCGCCACGCTGGAGCACGTGCCCGAGGTGCGGCCGCCGTTGTCGGCCGGGGTGCACTGGCGGTCCCGGTTCAGCGACCAGAAGGTGAAGCGGTCCATGTGGTGACCGGTGGCGAAGTCCAGCACCGTCTGGAAGTCGGCCTGGGAGAAGTACTCCCCGGTGTCGCTGCGGCCGTTCATCCCGGAGAAGCCCTCGTGCGCGTACGCCGTGGCCTCGTCCCAGCCGAAGGTGGAGCGCAGGATGCCGTTGAAGTTGGCCAGCGCGCTGGTCTGGCTCGCCGCGCCGTTGAAGCCGCCGTCGAACGGCATGATGGAGAAGTTGTTCGGGGTGAAGCCCTGGGACTTCGCCTCCAGCAGCATCTGCTTGCCGAACCAGCCGGTGCCGTCCGCCGTGCCGGCCGTGGTGACCGAGACGTACAGGCCGGGATTGTTCTGCTGGAGGATCTTGGCCGCGCCGATCTCGTTGTGGATGGCCGCGGTGTTCTCGTACTCCGGCTCCTCCAGGTCGAAGTCGATCGCGTGCAGGCCGTACTTGGTGATGACCTGCTGGTAGGCCGCCGCCGTGGCGGCCGGGTCGGCGCAGGTCTGGCCCAGCTTGGTGCCGCCGTACCCGCCGATCGAGATGGAGACGTCACCGCCCTTGGACCGGATGGTGTTGATCACGGACTGCACGGCGGTGTCCGAGGACACCGGCGAGGTGCCGCCCCAAGTAGGCGAACAGCCACCGCCGTTGGGTGCCAGCACGAACGCCAGCTGGAACGCCTTGAGGCCGGTCGCGTCCATGATGGCGGCCGCGTCCGGCGGGTCGTTGTCCGTCGGCATCAGATACGGGGCCGCCGCGTACCAGCGGTTGTCGAGGGCGCTCGTGGCGCCGGACGCGCTGCCCGCGACCAGTGCCGTCGTGCCGGCCGCGGCCAGCGTGACGGCGGCCGCCGCGCCCAGACATGCCCGAAGTCGTCTCACTACGAGCCTCCAGAGGGTGGGGGATGGGGGAGTGTCAGGCTCGTGGATGGCGCCCCGTTTGGTCTAGTCCAATGCACGCCTTTGGACTGGACCAAACCGTCTCTTTACCTTGCGGCAAGTGAACGTCCTTTCTGCGCACGGCACTTGCCGCCTCCGTCGATCTGTGCGGAACCGTGGCGGACCGTACGCCCTCTGAGGCACCCTTGACGCTGTGCGTACTGTTTCGCCACGTTTGAGCGGCGGTGCGCGAGGGGGAGCGATCACATGAAGGGCGGGGCGAACCACGGTGGAGATCACCATTCACAGACCCGGCGAACTGACCTCCGCACTGCGCGGGGCCTGGCACCGGGCGATGGACGAGTCACCCGAGTACGCCAACCCCTTTCTCGCGCCGGAGTTCGCCATCGGAGTCGGCCGCCATCGCGGCGGCGTGCGCGTCGCGGTGCTGCGCGAGGGCGGTGAGCCGGTCGGCTTCCTCCCGTACGAGCGGGGGCCGCTCGGCACCGGCCGGGCCATCGGGCTCGGGCTCTCCGACTGCCAGGCGCTCGTGCACCGGCCGGGTGTCACCTGGGACGCGGCCGAACTGCTGCGCGCCTGCGGGCTCAGCATCTTCGAGTTCGATCATCTCGTGCAGGAGCAGCGGCCGTTCGCTCCGTATCTCACCGGCACCTTCGCCTCGCCGGTCATCGACGTGAAACCTGGCGGCGGCACCTACCCGGAGTGGCTGCGCGCCACCTACCCCGGTCTCGCCAAGACGACCCTGAAGAAGGAGCGCCGGCTCGGCCGGGACATCGGGGAGGTGCGGTTCGTCTTCGACGAGCGCGACCCGCAGGCGCTGCGCACCCTCATGCGCTGGAAGTCGGCCCAGTACCGCCGCACCGGCCGCATGGACCGGTTCTCCCGCCCCTGGATCGTCGACCTGGTGAACCACCTCTTCCACGTCCGCGAGGAGCACTTCACCGGCGTGCTCTCCGTGCTGTACGCGGGCGACCGCCCGGTGGCCGCCCACTTCGGGCCCCGCTCCAGTACCGTCCTGGCCGCCTGGTTCACCGCCTACGATCCCGAACTGCACTACTACTCACCGGGGTTGATGATGCACCTGCGCACGGCCGAGGGTGCCGCCCGTAGCGGGGTGACTCTGGTGGACCTCGGGCGGGGCGACAAGGAGTACAAGGACTGGCTCAAGACCCGGGAACTCCGGGTCGGCGAGGGCTTCGCGTCCCGCCCGCACCCCGTCTCCGTGGCCCAACGGGTGTGGCGCCGGCCGGTGCGTGGACTGCGCAACACCGTGCTGGCCCATCCCCAACTGCGCGCCCCTGCCGATCGGTTGCTGAAGACGGTCGGGCAACTACGCAGCCAGGGGCGGCCGGGCCGCTGACCGTACCGGGCGGGGCTGTCGGGACCAAAGCACATGGTCCGGACAGCCCCGCCCCGTTGTGAACGGCCGCTGGGTGTGAACGCCCTTGTGCGTGAAGGATTTGGCTTCCGAAGGCTTGCGCCCCGTTGGTTCATCCCTTAAATCAAAACATGAACTAAGTAGGGGCCGGTCTCCCGGTCCCGCAGTCGCAGGGAGCCGCAATGAGACTGAGATCCCTGGGGACAGCGCTCGCCGCCACGGCAGCACTGCTCGCCCTGCCC
>NZ_MUNH01000194.1:0-3602 GCF_002154615.1 Streptomyces recifensis | reverse complement strand
GGGCATCGCCGCGATCGGCACGTACACCGACCTGAGCGGCGGCGACTCCACGGCGAGCACCATCGTCGGTGCGACGCCGAGCCAGGCCATGGTGACCGCGATCTCCCGGATCGCCGCGTGGAAGCTCGGGATGTCGGGGGTCAGCCCGACCGGTACCAGCACGCTGACCGAGGGTGCCAAGGACAGCTCCGGCTTCACCTTCGGCAAGACCTACACGATGAACGCCGTCTCCGGACACCGCAACGGCTTCGCCACCGACTGCCCCGGCAACCAGCTCTACGCCAAGCTCGGCACCGTCCGCTCCTACGCGGCCGGTCCCCCGGCCGGGGTGGGTGTCACCAGCGTGGACTCCGCGTCGGGCGCGGTGCGTTCGGGCACCGGCTACGTGACCGGCACCACGGCGACCGTGCGCTGGTCCACGTCGACGCCGGCCGCGCTGCTCTCGGGCGCGGAGGTCCTCGTGGACGGCACCTCCGTGGCGAAGGCCGGGGGCACGGCCACCTCGGTCGCCGTCACGCTGGCCCCGGGGCGGCACACCGTCCAGGTGCGGGCGACCCACGTCTCGGGCAAGACCGCCACCTCGGCCGCCGTCACGGTGACCGCCGACACCACACGGCCCACCTATCCCACCGCGCCGGCCGCGCAGTTGGGCAAGGGCACGGTCAACACGGCGGCGGTTCCGGTGACGGTGACCTGGAAGGCGGCCGACGACAACGGGCTGCGCTCCCAGGCCGCCACCTCGCCGACCGCGAAGACCCTGACGGCGACCTCCACGAGCTGGTCCACCACCGCCAAGTCGGCGACGGCGACCAAGTTCGGCCTGACCGCCACCGACCTGGCCGGCAACACGGCGACCGCGTCGGTCACCCGTACGGCCACCCTGCTCCAGGAGAGTTCCGCCAAGGCGACCGGCACCTGGACCAAGCGGTCCAGCAGCAGCTACCTGGGCGGCTACTCGGCCAGCTCCGGCACCACCAACGCCTCGCTGACCTGGACCTTCAAGGGCCGTTCGGTCGCGTGGATCGCCTCACGCGCGAGCACCTCCGGCGCGGTCAAGATCTACGTCGACGGCACCTACCAGGCCACTGTCGACCTCAAGTCCGCCACCACGGCCTACCGCCAGGCGATGTGGACCAAGACCTGGAGCAGCGCGGCCCAGCACACCCTGAAGATCGTGGTCGTCGGCACGTCAGGCCGCCCGACGGTCACGACGGACGGCATCGCGGTCCTCAACTGAGCTGATCCTGCGGGCAAGCGGCCTTCTCCGGACTCCGGTCCGGGGGAGGCCGCTCGGCCTTGTGCGGGGCATCCCCCGTCACGGCACCTCGCCTCTGCTGCGGGCATTCGCGTACGCCGTCGCCGCGCTGATCCGCTCCGCCGGAGTCGCCTCCCGCACCAGGTGCGGCGGTACGTCCCACTCCGGGCCGCCACCCAGTGGTCTGAGCTGGACATACGGTCCCTGATGTCCCATGACCACCCCCACTCTGTTCGTCCCGGTGTCCAGCGCGTACGAGCCCAGCGGCGGTCGCACCGCGTTCATCGCAGCGCCGCCGCGAGCTGCGCGGCCGTCTGCACCGAGCACCGCCCCAGCTCCACCAACGGGATCGGGGCCTCGCAGGCCAACGAGATGGGATCAAGCCCGAGCGAAGGCAACTTGATCCCGACCTTCTCCAATGCGGTCCGCAATTCCTCGAGGGTTCGCTCCGCTTCCTCGACCCGGTCCGCTGAATCCTGTGTGTTCACTGTCCGCATCACTTCCCTGCCGTCACGTCCTTCACGCTTCGTGTCCTCACGGTGACGCTCCAGAACCAGACTCGGAAGGGGCCTGGGCCTTACAAGCGCGGGCAAGATGATGGTGCTCAAGGCGTCCCTAGCCATGATCGAATGGGCGGCGGAGGACTACACACGATGCGCGGGTACGACCTGACCAACGCCCTCTGGCGTAAGAGCAGCTACAGCGGCGGCAGCGGTGGCGAATCGTGCGTCGAGGTCGCCGACGGAGTCCCCGGCGCCGTCCCCGTACGGGACAGCAAGGTCGAAGACAGCCCCGCACTCCTCCTCAGTGCCTCCGCCTGGGCCGACTTCCTTGACGCCATCCGGCACTGACATCCGCACCCCGCGGCTCGACCTGCTCCCCCTGCGGGTCGAGCACGCCGAGGAGATGGCCGGGGTGCTGGCCGATCCCGCCCTGCACCGCTTCATCGGCGGGACCCCGTACACCCCGGACGCGTTGGCCGCCCGGTACCGCCGACTCGTCGCCGGCTCCCCCGACCCCGAGGTCACCTGGCTGAACTGGGTCGTCCTGCTGCGCGAGGAGTCCCGCCTCGCCGGCACCGTCCAGGCGACGCTCAGCACGGCGAACGGCACCGCCGAGATCGCGTGGGTGGTGGGCACCCCGTGGCAGGGGCGGGGCATCGCCAAGGAGGCGGCCGTGGCGCTGGTCGCGTGGCTCACCGCGCGGCCGGTGCGGAGCATCACCGCGCACATCCACCCCGACCACCACGCCTCGGCGGCCGTGGCAAGAGCGGCGGGCCTCGCACCCACCCCGGAACGCCAGGACGGAGAGGTCCGCTGGGAGTGTGCGGGCCAGGCCGGGGGCAGTGGGGGCTCAGGGAGGGAAAATGACACCACGACCCAAGTCCCGTGAAGAACCGGCCTGGACGAAGCCCGGATCTCAAGGTGCCTTCTGGGTGTTCCTGTCGCTGCTGGTCCTGAACTTCGCCGTACTGGTCATGCGGGTCCTGGGGAATGACGGAGCGGGCCGCGTCGGCTCCTCCCTCGGCCTCTGCCTCCTGTTCGCCCTGCTCCTCGCGGCGAACCGGACGGCGCGGCGCAAGCGGTCGACGCCCACGCGCTAGACCAGTGGCTCGCTCAGTTCGAGCGCCCGTAGCACCGCCGCCCAGGCATGCTCATCCCCCACGTCCAGCGCCGTGTCCGTCAGTTTGATGACGTGCTCGTCGCCGTGGGCGAGGGCGCGCTCGGCGAGTTCCTCGGGGGCGAGGGCGCTCGGCGGGGCGTAAGGGGCCGGCTCGTCGGGCGCGTACATGGCCGTGACCGCGGCCGAGGCCGTCCACGTTGCGCACACGCTCGGAACCCACAGGTCTCTCGGGAGCGCGGGCAGCGTACGCAGCACCGCGTTGGGCGCCGTCGCCGCGTGCACCAGCATCGTCGGCTCGCCGTGGCCGTGCGTGGCGTAGCGGTGGGTGGCGGCCCGCACCAGTTCGGTGAGGCAGCGGTGCGCCTCGGCCGGGTCCGTCACTTCCGCCGCCCAGACCGGCAGCCCGGTGACGCGATCCAAGCGGGCGGGAAAGCCACCGTCCCGTACTGCGATGGGCCGTACCGCGTCCAACGCGGCGGCGGCGCTGTCCGCACCGGGCAGCGGGGTGAGTCCGGTGACGGGCCGGTGCCGAGCGGCCCAGTAACCCAGCCCGTGCGCGAGCTCGGTCACCCGTGGCCCGGTCTCCCCCGCCAGCAGCGTCCGTACCGCGTGCCCCACCCGGATCACCGGATGCGTGGACCCCCCGTACATGCCGGGCACCAGCCTGGGCCACCACTCCGCCAGTACCTCACGCCCCCCCCGCTCCCCCCCCTCCCCCTGGAAG
>NZ_MUNH01000193.1:0-9990 GCF_002154615.1 Streptomyces recifensis | reverse complement strand
CCGTGAGGGGGCATCGGCCGTCGCGGACGGCCCGGCGCGGCCGTTGTCGCGGATGGAGGCCCGGCAGCAGGCGCGGGCGCGCAAGCCGGGGGCGGCGGTCATGGTGAGCCGGGCGGTGGGCGAACTCTTCATCACCACCGGCGTGGTCATGCTGCTGTTCGTCACCTACCAGCTCTGGTGGACCAACGTCCGGGCCCATGCGGAGGCGGGCAGCGAGACGAGCCAGCTCCAGGACGACTGGGCGAACGGCAAGCGGGCGCCGGGGGCGTTCGAGCCGGGGCAGGGGTTCGCCATCCTGCACATCCCCAAGCTGGACGTGGTCGCGCCGATCGCGGAGGGCGTCAGCAACAAGAAGGTGCTCGACAAGGGGATGGTCGGGCACTACGGGGAAGCGCCGCTGAAGACGGCGATGCCGTACGACAAGACCGGCAACTTCGGGCTCGCGGCGCACCGCAACACCCATGGGGAGCCGTTCCGTTACATCAACCGGCTGGTGGCGGGCGACGCGGTCGTGGTGGAGACGCAGGACGAGTACTTCGTGTACAAGGTCGCGTCGATGCTGCCGGTGACTCCGCCGTCCAACACCAGCGTGCTGAATCCGGTGCCGCAGGGGTCCGGGTTCACCCGGCAGGGGCGGTACATCACCCTCACCACCTGCACGCCCGAGTTCACCAGCAAGTACCGGCTGATCGTCTGGGGCAAGATGGTCGAGGAACGCCCGCGCAGCAAGGGCAAGCCGGACGCGCTCATCCAGTAGCGGCGGTCCGTCTCACCAGCCGAAGAGCCGAACATGGGCAGGGGATCTGTGGCAGCGACCGCCGACGGCACCGAAGAGCACACGGCCGCGTCCGGTACGGGCGGGGGTCCGCCGCGGGGGCAGGGGCCGATCGCGCGGGCGGTCAGCTTCCTCGGGGAACTCCTCATCACGGCCGGGGTGGTGCTCGGGCTGTTCGTCGTCTACTCGCTGTGGTGGACCAACGTCGTCGCCGACCGGCACGCCGACCGGCAGGCGGACCGGGTCCGCGACCACTGGGCCGACTCCGCGACCGGGCCCGGCGCGCTGGACACCAAGGACGGCATCGGCTTCCTGCACGTCCCGGCGATGCGCAACGGCGCTGTGCTGGTGGAGAAGGGCACCTCCACCGACGTCCTCGACGAGGGTGTGGCCGGCTACTACACCGACCCGGCCAGGGCCGTGCTCCCGACGACCGGCAAGAAGGGCAACTTCACCCTCGCCGCCCACCGCGACGGCCACGGCGCCAAGTTCCACAACATCGACAAGGTCCACGAGGGCGACCCGGTCGTCTTCGAGACCAGGGACAAGTGGTACGTCTACAAGGTCTACTCGATCCTCCCCGAGACCTCGAAGTACAACGTCGACGTCCTGGCGCAGGTCCCGAAGGAGTCCGGCAGGACCAAGCCGGGCCACTACATCACCCTGACCACCTGCACCCCGGTCTACACCAGCCGCTACCGCTACGTGGTCTGGGCCGAGCTGGTCCGCACGGAAAAGGTCGACGCCAAGCGCACCCTCCCGGCGGAACTCCGCTGATCACGGCCTGCGGTACTCCAACCGCCGCAGCCGCGCATGATGTGCCCGCAACCGCTGCTCGATCCGCCCCACCCCGTCCCGCATCGCCACCAGCTCCCGCTGATGCTCGCCCGAGGCCTCGATCAGCGCGTTGAACATCGGCACCACCGTCTTGCCGAGGACGTGAGCGATCCGCTGGTCGATACGGTCGTCCAGCGCGAGGCCGTCGAGTTCGGCACGGGACGCCTGCTCCACGTCCAGAAGATACGTGCGCACCCGCCGGGCGACCTCGCTGTCGCGCAGGAGCATGGCGATGTTGAGGACGGCGCGGCGGGAGTAGACCGTGAGGCTCCGACGGGCCTGTGGATAACTTCCCAGCGAGAGTGACACGTTGTCACTCTCGAATTGCCGCAGGTCGGGCATATGAGGGCACGATCGGAAAACGACACAGTCCCCCGGCACCCAGAGGTGCCGGGGGACTGCGTGTTGATCAGAGCGGAGCGGGAGTCAGCCGTTCTGGCCGCCGAAGATTCCGCCGAGGCCGCCTCCGCCGTTGTTGCCGTTGTTGCCCTGGCTCACGGAGATGAGGGTGATGGTGTCGCCCTTCTTGGCGGGGCCGGGGGGGATGCTCTGCGAGAGGACGGTGGAGTTCTCGTCCCCCGCTCCCGGGCCCTGGGCGTTCACCTGGAGGCCGAGGCCCTGAAGGGTGTTGCGGGCGTCCTTCAGGGACTGCTTGGTGACGTCCGGGACCTGGACCTGCTCCGGGGCGTCGTTCTTGCCGACGCTGATGGAGACCGGGGTGCCCTTCTTGACCTGACGGCCGATCTCGGGGTTGGTCCCCTGGACCTTGCCGTTCTGGGCCGGGTCGGGCACGGGCTGGTCGTTGCAGGTCGGGACGAGACCCGCGTTCTGGAGGTCGGCCTTGGCCTCGTCGCAGGACTTGCCCCTGACGTCCGGGATGGTGACCTTCTCCTCGGCCTTGGCGACGATCAGGGTGATCGTGGACCCCTTCTGCACCTGCTTGCCGCCGGTGGGGTCCTGGTCGAGGACGTTGTCCGGGGTGTCGCTGGAGACGCGGGTCTCCTTCTTCACCGTGAGCTGGTAGTCGTCGCCTTCCAGCTTCTCCCGTGCCTGGTCGAAGGGGAGTCCGATGACGCTCGGGATCGTCACCTTGGGCGCGCCCGTGGAGACGACCAGGGTGACGGTGTCGTTCTTGTTGATGTCCGAGCCGGCCGTCGGGGTCTGCGAACAGATCTTGTCCTTGGGCTGGTCGTCACACGGCTTCCGCGTGATGTCACCCAGCTTCAGGTCCGACGCCTCCGCCATCTTCCGGGCGTCGTCGACGGTGTTGCCCACGAAGTTCGGCGCGGGGAACGCCTTCTCGGATTTGCCGGAGAAGATCCACATGCCGATCAGGATCGCGCCGACCAGCACCAGCACACCCGCGACCGCCAGCAGGATCGTCGAGGTGTTGTTGTTCTTCTTCTGCTGGCGCCGCCGGTCGGGCCGGTCGTCGTAGCCGTAGCCGCCGTCGTCCGGGTTCATCGGCGGGAGCATCGTCGTCGCCCCGGCCGGCTCCTGCCGCAGCGCGGTGGTCGCCTGGTCGTCCGCGTAGCCGTAGCCGACCGCGCTCATGGCCGCGGTCGCTCCCACGGGCTGGCCGTCGAGGCACGCCTCGATGTCGGCCCGCATCTCGTCGGCCGACTGGTAGCGGTAGTTCGGGTCCTTGGTCAGCGCCTTGAGGACGATCGCGTCCATCTCCGGCGTGATCTCGGGATCGAACACGCTCGGCGGCTGCGGCTCCTCGCGCACGTGCTGGTAGGCGACGGCCACCGGGGAGTCGCCCACGAACGGCGGACGGACGGTCAGCAGCTCGTAGAGCAGGCAGCCCGTGGAGTACAGGTCGGACCGGGCGTCGACCTGCTCGCCCTTGGCCTGCTCCGGCGAGAGGTACTGGGCGGTGCCGATCACGGCCGCGGTCTGCGTCATCGTCATCCCGGAGTCGCCCATGGCGCGGGCGATGCCGAAGTCCATCACCTTGACCTGGCCGTTGCGGGTCAGCATGACGTTGGCCGGCTTGATGTCCCGGTGGACGATGCCGCTGCGGTGGGCGTACTCCAGACCCTGGAGGATGCCGATGGTCATCTCCATCGACCGCTCGGGCAGCAGCTTGCGCCCGGAGTGCAGCAGCTCACGGAGCGTGGAGCCGTCGACGTACTCCATCACGATGTACGGGATCGAGACCCCGTCGATGTAGTCCTCGCCCGTGTCGTAGACCGCGACGATCGCAGGATGGTTGAGCGAGGCGGCAGACTGGGCCTCCCGGCGGAACCGGGCCTGGAAGGACGGATCACGCGCGAGGTCCGCGCGCAGCGTCTTCACCGCCACGGTGCGGCCGAGGCGGGTGTCATGCGCGAGGTAGACCTCTGCCATGCCACCACGGCCGAGTACGTGGCCCAGCTCGTACCGGCCGCCTAGGCGACGCGGCTCTTCCATAGCTACTTACCAGCCCTCTCCGTCGGTCCCGCCCGGCACGGGTGTGCGCGGCCGGAGCTTCCGTCCGGGCCTACCGTACCCGGCTCGCTCTGTGTGACCTGGCCAAGCCGATAACCCGATACCGGACCGGTATCGCAACGTGCGGCGATGTGAAGGGCACGTGAGCGGGTTCACTTCTTGGAGTTGATGACCGCCTCCATGACGTTCTTCGCGATCGGGGCGGCGAGGCCGCCACCGGAGATGTCGTCACGGACCGCGTTGTCGTCCTCGATGACCACGGCCACGGCCACCGGCGAGCTGTGGTCGGGCAGCTTGGCGTAGGAGAGGAACCACGCGTACGGGTTCTCGCTGTTCTCCACACCGTGCTGCGCGGTACCCGTCTTGCCGCCCACCGTCACGCCGTTGATCTGCGCGTTCTTACCGGTGCCGTCCTTGACGACGGTCTCCATCATCGACTGGAGGATCTGCGCGTTGCTCGGCGAGAGCGGCTGGCTCATCTCCTGCGGCTCGCTCTTCTCCACCGGGTCCAGGTTGGAGGACTGCAGGGAGTCGACCATGTACGGCTTCATCAGCTTGCCGTCGTTGGCGACCGCGGAGGCGACCATGGCCATCTGGAGCGGGGTGGCTGCGGTGTTGAACTGGCCGATGGAGGACAGCGCGGTCTGCGAGTCGTTCATGTCCTTGGAGAACACCGAGGCGTTGGCGCGGATCGGCGTGAACTGCTCGGAGTCGAAGCCGAACTTCTTCGCCTCGGCCAGCATCTTGTCGTTGCCGAGGTCGGCGCCGATCTTGCCGAAGACGGTGTTGCAGGAGTACTGGAGCGCGACCCGCATCGTCGCGTCCTTGCAGGGGATGTTGCCCTCGTTCTTCAGCTCGGTCTGCGTGCCGGGCATCACCCAGGGCAGCGGGCTGTCGGTCTTCTGGTCGGCCGAGGAGTACTTGCCGTTCTCCAGCGCCGCGGCGGCGGTGACCACCTTGAAGGTCGAGCCGGGCGGGTAGGTCTCGCGCAGCGCCCGGTTGAGCATCGGGTCGGAGGCGTCGCTCTTCTTCTGCAGCTTCGACCAGGCCGCCGCGTCGCTGTCACGGGAACCCGCGAAGGACGACGGGTCGTACGAGGGGTACGAGGCCAGCGCGAGGATCTTGCCGGTGGAGGGCTCCAGCGCGACGACCGCGCCCTTGCCGCCCTGGTTCTTCAGCCCGGAGTACGCGGCCTTCTGCGCCGCGGAGTTGAGCGTGGTGACGACGTTGCCGCCCTGCTTGGGCTTGCCGGTCAGCATGTCCAGGGTGTTGCGGAAGAACAGCCGGTCGTCGTTGCCGGTGAGGATGCCGTCGTTGATCTTCTCGAGCTGGGTGCTGTCGAACGCCTGGGAGGAGTAGCCGGTGACCGGCGCCCACATGGGCCCGTTCTTGTACGTGCGCTTGTACTTGTAGTCGCCGGCCTTGGTCAACACGGAACCGGTTATCGGCTCGCCGTCCACGATGATGTCGCCGCGCGGGGCGGCGTAGCGCTCGATGGCGACGCGGCGGTTGTCGCTGGCGGTGCGGAGCTTGTCGGCCTGGACGTACTGGAGCCAGTTGTCGCGGATCAGCAAGGCCAGCACGAGCAGTCCGCAGAAGATGGCGATGCGGCGCAGGGGCTTGTTCACGTCCGGCCTTTCCACGAGCTGACAGGGGCGCCTGTCGCTTCGGTCTCTCGGTGTGGCTGGGGCTGGCCCCCGTCCTTGGCCGCCCACAGTCTAGGGGCACTGCCTGTGGACGAGGACGTCCCCGATGCCCGGCGACGGGACCCGCCCTGAGGTACGGTCCCGCCGCCCGTCGCGCTCACTGCGGGTCGGGCCCGGTGGTGCCGGGCCGCACGATTTGCGTCATCTCGACGTCGGGGTTCGCGGCCGGGGTGGGTGCCGGACGCCGGGCGGTGTCGCTGATGCGGATGAGGATGCCGATGAGCGCCCAGTTGGCGATGACGGACGAACCGCCGTACGCGAGGAAGGGCATCGTCATACCGGTCAGCGGGATGAGGCCCATCACACCGCCGGCGACGACGAACACCTGGAGGGCGAACGCGCCGGAGAGGCCGATGGCGAGCAGCTTGCCGAACGGGTCGCGGGCGGCCAGCGCGGTGCGGACACCGCGCTCGGCGACCAGACCGTAGATCAGCAGGATCGCCATGATGCCGGCGAGACCCAGCTCCTCGCCGTAGGTGGCGAGGATGAAGTCGGAGTTGGCGGCGAAGCCGATCAGCTCGGAGTGGCCCTGGCCCCAGCCGGTGCCGAGGGTGCCGCCGGAGCCGAACGCCCACAGCGCCTGCATGGCCTGCTCGGAGTGGATGATGCCGTCCTGGATGCCGGACCGGCTGGCCTTGAACTCGCCCATCGGGTCGAGCCACGCCTGGACACGGGTCTGGACG
This sequence comes from Streptomyces recifensis, assembly GCF_002154615.1. Lineage (NCBI taxonomy): Bacteria > Bacillati > Actinomycetota > Actinomycetes > Kitasatosporales > Streptomycetaceae > Streptomyces > Streptomyces recifensis. The sequence continues at coordinate 3,556 of NZ_MUNH01000193.1, read as the reverse complement.
TGCGGTTCGAAGCTGGCGACACCGACCGCGCCGGCCGCCGACATCAGCAGACCGAAGACGATCCAGCTGGTCCGCTCGGTGGCCACGTACAGCATGATCACGAACATGCCGAAGAACAGCAGCGAGGTGCCGAGGTCGGTCTCGAAGACCAGGATCAGGATCGAGATGAACCAGACGACCAGGATCGGGCCGAGGTCGCGGCCGCGCGGCAGGTAGAGACCCATGAAGCGGCGGCTGGCCAGCGCCAGCGCGTCCCGCTTGACCATCAGGTACCCGGCGAAGAAGACCGCGAGCACGATCTTGGCGAACTCACCGGGCTGGATGGTGAAGCTGCCGATCTGGATCCAGATCTTGGCGCCGTAGACGTCCGCGCCGAGGCCGGGGACCAGGGGGAGCAGCAGCAGGAACAGCGCGACCACCATGGAGATGTAGGTGTAGCGCTGCAGCGTGCGGTGGTCCTTGAGGAAGATCAGCACGACCACGAAGAGCGCGATGCCCAGGGCCGTGTAGATCAGCTGGTTGGTCGCCTTGTCGCCGGCCGCGTGCATGGCCTGGAGCCGCTTGGACTGGTCCAGGCGCCAGATCGCCACCAGGCCGAGCCCGTTGAGCAGGGTGGCCAGCGGCAGCAGCAGCGGGTCGGCGTACGGCGCGAACTTGCGCACCGCGAGGTGGGCGACGCCCGCCAGCAGGCCGAGGCCCAGGCCGTAGCCGAGCAGGCCCGCGGGGACCTGGTCGTTGAGGGCCAGGCCCACGTTGGCGTAGGCGAACACCGGGATGACCACGGCGAAGATCAGCAGGGCCAGTTCGGTGTTGCGGCGGCTCGGCGCACCGATCGAGCCGATCGTGGACGTGTGGTGCGTCGGCGTGTTGGTAGTACTGCTCATCGTGTGACGGGGCCTCTCACGGCTTGCCTACTGCTTGCCGCACTGATCGGCGACCTTCTGCTCATCCTCGGAGAGGCTGGGGCCGGGCCGGGGAGTGGCGGACGCGGTCGGGGACTTCGAGGGCGACGCCTGCGACTTCGACCCGGAGGCCGAGGGGTCCGGCGAGGGGCTGGCCTTGGTGAAGGCGGTCTTGGTGGCACCGGTGGTGCCGCCGGTCGCGCCCTGGCCCGTCTTGGAGTTCTGCTGCTCGCGCTCGGCGGCGGTGCGCTCGGCCTGCTTGCGGCATGCGGACGCCTGCACGGAGAGCGCCTGCACCTTGGAGCGGGCCTGGGACAGACCGCCCGCCACCACGATCGTGTTCTTGACCTGCTTCTGCTGGTACGACGGCAGGTACTTGAGTTCGATCTCGGGGTGGTCCTGCTCGACCTTGGACAGCGAGACCCAGGCGAGGTCCTGGCTGATGCCCCGGTAGACCGCGACGTGCTCGCCGTTCGCCCCGACGTAGTACTGGGTCTGGGTCCAGCGCCAGCCGCCGTAGATGCCGCCGCCGATGACGGCGAGGGCCAGCGCGCTCCAGAGGGAACGCTTCAGCCAGCGCCGGCCCTTGCGGGGCTTGGTGAAGTCCTCCTCGGAGTACTCGCCGAAGCTGCCCTCGGGGGCGTATTCCTCGGTGTCACCGGAGGGCCCGCCGTGCCGGCCGCCGCCCGACTGCCTGCGGCCCTGGCGGCCGAGGTGCGAGGCGCGGCCGGCCGGGGTCTGCATGATGCCGTTGTCGTGGTTCAGGTGGTGCTGGTTCTCGGCGACGGCGCCGACCACGACCGGGGTGTCGGAGAGCTGCCCGGCGAGGGTGTCGCCGGTCTCCAGGTCGAGCACGTCGGCGACGATCACCGTGATGTTGTCGGGGCCGCCGCCGCGCAGCGCGAGCTGGATCAGCTCCTGCACGGTCTCCTGCGGGCCCTGGTAGCTGGCGAGCGCCTCCTCCATCGTCTGGTGGGAGACGACGCCGGAGAGCCCGTCGGAGCAGATCAGGTAGCGGTCGCCGGCGCGGACCTCGCGGATGGAGAGGTCGGGCTCGACGTGGTCGCCGCTGCCGAGGGCGCGCATCAGCAGGGCGCGCTGCGGGTGGGCGCCGGCCTCCTCCTCGGTGATCCGGCCCTCGTCGACCAGGCGCTGCACCCAGGTGTGGTCCTGGGTGATCTGGCTGAGCATGCCGTCGCGCAGCAGGTAGGCGCGGGAGTCGCCGACGTGTACGAGGCCGAGTCGCTGGCCGGTCCACAGCAGCGCGGTGAGGGTGGTCCCCATGCCTTCGAGCTGGGGGTCCTCCTCGACCATGGAGCGCAGTTGTTCGTTGGCGCGGCGCACGGCGGTGCCGAGCGAGGTGAGGAGGTCGGAGCCGGGCACGTCGTCGTCGAGCGTGACCAGGGTGGAGATGACCTCCGAGGAGGCGACCTCACCGGCGGCCTGGCCGCCCATGCCGTCGGCGATGGCGAGCAGGCGCGGACCGGCGTAACCGGAGTCCTCGTTGCCCTCCCGGATCATGCCCTTGTGCGATCCGGCGGCGAAGCGCAGTGACAGGCTCATGCGCACCTCGCCAGTCGGCTCCGGGTACAGCCGGTCGTGTCGAGCCACACTGCCCACCCTCCGGTCGGGAGCGCGCCGGGGACCGGATTGCGGTCCGCCGCCGCGTGCTCGCTCCGCTCGCGCTCATTCATTGGTGTAGCACTACTTCCGCAGCTCGATGACGGTCTTGCCGATGCGGATCGCCCCGCCCAGCGGGACCGGCGTCGGGGTCGTCAGCCGGGACCGGTCCAGGTAGGTGCCGTTGGTGGAGCCGAGGTCCTCCACGATCCACTGGCCGTCGCGGTCGGGGTAGATCCTGGCATGCCTGCTGGAGGCGTAGTCGTCGTCCAGCACGATCGTGGAGTCGTGCGCGCGGCCCAGGGTGATGGTCTGGCCCTGGAGCGCCACGGTGGTCCCGGCGAGGGTGCCCTCGGTGACGACGAGCTTGCTGGGCGCGTTGCGCCGCTGGCGGCCGCCGCCGCTCTGCTGGGCCCGCTGTCCGCGCTGGCCGCGCTGCTGCGGGGGCGCGGACTGCTGCCGGGCGGCGGCCTGCGGGCGCTGGGCCTCCCGGCGCGCTCCGCGCTGTGTGACACGCGTACCGAACAGATCGCTGCGGATGACCTGCACGGCCACGATCACGAACAGCCACAGTACGGCCAGGAAACCCAGCCGCATGACCGTGAGGGTCAGCTCTGACATTGCCCCCGCTTCACCCTTCGGCTTGCCTATAGATAACGGTGGTGCTGCCCACGACGATCCGCGAGCCGTCGCGGAGCGTAGCGCGGGTGGTGTGCTGCCCGTCCACCACGATGCCGTTGGTGGAACCGAGGTCCTGGATCGTCGAGGGCGTCCCGGTGCGGATCTCGCAGTGCCTGCGGGAGACGCCGGGGTCGTCGATCCGTACGTCCGCCTCGGTGCTCCGGCCCATCACGAGGGTCGGGCGGGAGATCTGGTGGCGGGTGCCGTTGACCTCGATCCAGTACCGGGTCGCGGCGCCGCCCATGGGGGCGGCGGCGGGGCGCTGGGTGGCGGGCTGGGGGTAGCCGTAGCCGCCGGGCCGGGCGGCGGGGGGCGGCGCGGACGGCATCGGGGGGGCTCCGGCGGGCGGGTAG
>NZ_MUNH01000192.1:0-6471 GCF_002154615.1 Streptomyces recifensis | reverse complement strand
CGTAGGCGAGGGCGGTGCCGATGCCCTGGAAGCGCTCGTGGCCGAACTGGTCGATGTCGCCCTTGCCGTAGTCCATCGTGCCGTCGAGCGGGTGGGCGCCCTCGGCGACGCAGACCACGGCGAACTTCTTGCCGCGCGCGAACCGCTCCTCGACCATCTTGACCAGGTCGGCCGGGTCGAAGGGCCGCTCGGGCAGGCAGATGCCGTGCGCGCCGGCGGCCATGCCGGACTCGAGCGCGATCCAGCCCGCGTGCCGGCCCATGACCTCGACGACCATGACCCGCTGGTGCGACTCGGCCGTGGTCTTCAGGCGGTCCATCGCCTCCGTGGCCACGCCCACCGCGGTGTCGAAGCCGAAGGTGCGGTCGGTGCCGGAGATGTCGTTGTCGATGGTCTTCGGCACACCGACGACCGGCAGCCCCGCGTCGGACAGCATCCGGGCCGCCGTCAGCGTGCCCTCGCCACCGATCGGGATCAGCGCGTCGATGCCGAACTCCTCGGCCATGTCCGTCGCCCGCTCGCACGCCTCGCGCAGCCGGTCCCGCTCCAGGCGGGAGGAGCCGAGGATGGTGCCGCCGAGCGCCAGGATGCCGCTGACCGCGTCCAGGTCGAGGGTGCGGTAGTGGCTGTCCAGCAGCCCCCGGTAACCGTCCTCGAAGCCGATGACCTCGTCGCCGTAGTGCGCCACGGCGCGGTGCACGACCGACCGGATCACGGCGTTCAGGCCGGGGCAGTCGCCGCCTGCGGTGAGAACTCCGATGCGCATCGTGCTGTGTCTCCTGCTCGCTGTGGGTACCGGTGAGCCGCTCCGATTCTTTCACGGCCACCGAACGGCCGACGACCACCGCCCCCACCAGCATGTTCGGACCCCCGCCAGGCTGACGGGCGCCTTATCCAGGCCCGCGGGTATTGTCAAGAGGGTTCCGCTCACCTCGGGTGGGCGATTTCTGTGCAGGCGTACGGCGACGCCGGGAAGGCGGCCGCCGTACGAGCAAGGATCGGAGAGCACGCGTGACACGCAGCGTGTACGTGACCGGGATCGACCGGGGCGACGGCCGGCAGGTCGTCGACCTGGGCGTGATGGAACTGCTGACCCGGCAGGTCGACCGGGTCGGGGTGTTCCGCCCCCTCGTCCACGACGGCCCCGACCGGCTCTTCGAACTGCTGCGGTCCCGCTACCGCCTCCAGCAGGACCCCGCGACCGGGTACGGCATGGGCTACCAGGAGGCGTCCACGCTCCAGGCCGAGCGCGGCACCGACGAACTCGTCTCCGCCCTGGTCGAGCGCTTCCACCTGGTCGCCCGCGACTACGACGTGGTTCTCGTCCTCGGCACCGACTTCGCCGACACCCAGCTCCCCGACGAGCTGTCCCTCAACGCCCGCCTCGCCAACGAGTTCGGCGCGTCCGTGATCCCGGTGGTCGGCGCCCGCAAGCAGTCCGCCGAGTCGGTGCTCGCCGAGACCCGCAACGCCTACCGCGCCTACGCCGGCCTCGGCTGCGACGTGCTCGCCATGGTCGCCAACCGCGCCGCCCGCGAGGACCGCGACAAGATCGCCGACCGGCTCACCGACCGCATGCCGGTCCCCTGCTACGTCCTGCCCGACGAGCCGGCCCTCTCCGCGCCGACCGTCTCGCAGATCGCGCACGCCCTCGGCGCCAAGGTGCTGCTGGGCGACGACTCCGGCCTGGCCCGCGACGCGCTGGACTTCGTCTTCGGCGGCGCCATGCTGCCCAACTTCCTCGCCGCCCTGACCCCCGGCTGCCTGGTCGTGACGCCGGGCGACCGCGCCGACCTGGTCGTCGGCTCACTGGCCGCGCACAGCGCCGGGACCCCGCCGATCGCCGGTGTGCTGCTCACCCTGAACGAGGTGCCGAGCGAGGAGATCCTCACCCTGGCCGCCCGTCTCGCCCCCGGCACCCCGGTGCTCTCGGTGGCCGGCACCAGCTTCCCCACCGCCGGCCAGCTCTTCTCGCTGGAGGGCCGGATGACGGCCCACACCCCGCGCAAGGCGGAGACCGCCCTCGGCCTGTTCGAGCGGTACGCGGACACCGCCGACCTGGCCCGCCGGGTCTCCGCGCCCAGCGGCGGCCGGGTCACCCCGATGATGTTCGAGCACAAGCTGCTGGAGCAGGCCCGTTCCGACAAGCGCCGGGTCGTCCTGCCCGAGGGCACCGAGGAGCGCGTCCTGCACGCGGCGGAGGTGCTGCTGCGGCGGGGCGTGTGCGACCTCACCCTGCTCGGCCCGGTGGACCAGATCCGCAAGAAGGCCGCCGACCTCGGCATCGACCTGGGCGACTGCCAGTTGATCGACCCGGCCACCTCCGAGCTGCGCGACTCCTTCGCCGAGAAGTACGCGGCCCTGCGCGCCCACAAGGGCGTCACGGTGGAGCTGGCCTACGACGTGGTCTCCGACGTGAACTACTTCGGCACCCTGATGGTGCAGGAGGGCCTGGCCGACGGCATGGTCTCCGGCTCGGTGCACTCCACCGCGGCCACCATCCGCCCGGCCTTCGAGATCATCAAGACCAAGCCGGACTCCGCGATCGTCTCCTCGGTCTTCTTCATGTGCCTGGCCGACAAGGTGCTGGTCTACGGCGACTGCGCGGTCAACCCCGACCCGAACGCCGAGCAGCTCGCGGACATCGCGGTGGAGTCGGCGGCGACGGCCGCGCAGTTCGGCGTGGAGCCGAGGATCGCCATGCTGTCGTACTCCACCGGCACCTCCGGCTCCGGCGCCGACGTGGACAAGGTGCGCGAGGCGACCGAGCTGGCCCGCGAACAGCGGCCCGACCTGAAGATCGAGGGCCCGATCCAGTACGACGCGGCCGTGGACGCAGCCGTGGCCGCGACCAAGCTGCCCGGCTCGGAGGTGGCCGGCCAGGCCAGCGTGCTGATCTTCCCGGACCTCAACACGGGCAACAACACCTACAAGGCCGTCCAGCGCTCGGCCGGGGCGATCGCCGTCGGACCGGTCCTCCAGGGTCTGCGCAAGCCGGTCAACGACCTCTCGCGCGGCGCCCTGGTGCAGGACATCGTCACCACGGTCGCCATCACCGCGATCCAGGCGCAGGCGCCGACCGAAAGGGCTTCCCAGCAGTGACCCCCACCCGTGTACTCGTCCTCAACTCCGGCTCGTCCTCGCTGAAGTACCAGCTCCTGGACATGCGGGACAGCAGCCGTCTCGCGGTCGGCATGGTGGAGCGGATCGGCGAGCAGACCTCGCGGCTGCGCCACACCCTGGTGGCCACCGGCGACTCCCGCGAGCACAGCGGGCCGATCGCCGACCACGAGACCGCGCTGAAGTCGGTCGCCGAGGAGCTGGCCCGCGACGGCCTCGGCCTGGACTCCCCGGAACTGGCCGCGATCGGGCACCGGGTGGTGCACGGCGGCATGTTCTTCACCGAGCCCACCGTCATCGACGACTCGGTGCTCACCGAGATCGAGCGGCTGATCCCGGTCGCCCCGCTGCACAACCCGGCCAATCTGACCGGCATCCGTACCGCCACGGCGCTGCGCCCGGACCTGCCCCAGGTCGCCGTCTTCGACACCGCGTTCCACACCTCGATGCCGGAGTCCTCGGCGCGGTACGCGATCGACCCGAAGATCGCCGACCGGTACCGCATCCGCCGCTACGGCTTCCACGGCACCTCGCACGCCTATGTGTCGCGGGAGACCGCGCGGCTGCTCGGCAAGGCGCCGGAGGAAGTGAACGTGATCGTGCTGCACCTGGGCAACGGCGCGTCCGCCTCGGCGGTGGAGCGCGGCCGGTGCGTGGACACCTCGATGGGGCTGACCCCGCTGGAGGGGCTGGTGATGGGTACCCGGTCCGGTGATCTGGACCCGGCGGTCATCTTCCATTTGGCCCGTGTCGGGGATATGTCCATGGACGAGATCGACACTCTTCTCAACAAGAGGAGCGGTCTGTTCGGCCTGTGCGGGGACAATGACATGCGGGAGATCCGGCGCCGCGTCGACGAGGGCGACGAAGCGGCGGCCCTCGCCTTCGACATTTACATTCATCGCATCAAGAAGTACATCGGCGCCTATTACGCCGTACTCGGACAGGTGGACGCGGTGGCGTTCACGGCCGGCGTCGGGGAGAACGCGGCGGCCGTGCGTTCCGCGGCGGTCGCGGGCCTCGACGGCCTCGGCCTGGCGGTGGACGAGGAGCTGAACGCCGTACGGTCCGACGGGGCCCGGCTGATCTCGCCCGCGTCCGCGCGGGTGGCCGTCGCCGTGGTGCCGACCGACGAGGAACTGGAGATCGCGACGCAGACCTATGCGCTGGTCGGAAAGAAGAGCTGAGCATTACACCGCAGTAACACGCCTGAGCGCCTGTCCGCCCATTTGCATCGTCTGTGTCTTCCGCCGGCCGGAATATTCCGCAGTGAAACAAACCGATAGGATCGCCTCATGCGCCGTTCGAAAATCGTCTGTACTCTCGGCCCCGCGGTCGACTCCCACGACAAGCTCGTCGCCATGATCGAGTCGGGCATGAATGTGGCCCGGTTCAACTTCAGTCACGGCACCCACGCCGAGCACCAGGCGCGGTACGACCGCGTCCGGGCCGCCGCCAAGGAGACCGGGCGCGCCATCGGCGTCCTCGCCGACCTCCAGGGCCCGAAGATCCGGCTGGAGACCTTCGCCGAGGGCCCGGTGGAGCTGGAGCGCGGTGACGAGTTCATCATCACGACCGAGGACGTGCCGGGCGACAAGCACATCTGCGGTACGACGTACAAGGGGCTGCCCGGTGACGTCTCGCGCGGCGACCAGATCCTGATCAACGACGGCAACGTCGAGCTGAGGGTGGTCGACGTCGAGGGCGCGCGGGTCAAGACGATCGTCATCGAGGGCGGGGTCGTCTCCGACCACAAGGGCATCAACCTGCCCGGCGCGGCCGTCAACGTGCCCGCCCTGTCCGAGAAGGACGTCGAGGACCTCCGCTTCGCGCTGCGCATGGGCTGCGACATGGTCGCGCTGTCCTTCGTCCGCGACGCCAAGGACGTGCAGGACGTCCACAAGGTGATGGACGAGGAGGGCCGCCGGGTCCCGGTCATCGCCAAGGTGGAGAAGCCGCAGGCGGTCGAGAACATGGAGGACGTCGTGATGGCGTTCGACGGTGTGATGGTCGCCCGTGGCGACCTCGCCGTCGAGTACCCGCTCGAGAAGGTCCCCATGGTGCAGAAGCGCCTGATCGAGCTGTGCCGGCGCAACGCCAAGCCGGTGATCGTCGCGACCCAGATGATGGAGTCGATGATCACCAACTCCCGGCCGACCCGCGCCGAGGCGTCCGACGTGGCCAACGCGATCCTGGACGGCGCGGACGCGGTCATGCTGTCGGCCGAGTCCAGCGTGGGCGCGTACCCGGTGGAGACCGTCAAGACGATGTCGAAGATCGTCAAGGCGGCCGAGGAGGAGCTGCTCTCCAAGGGCCTCCAGCCGCTGGTGCCGGGCAAGAAGCCGCGTACGCAGGGTGGTTCGGTGGCCCGTGCGGCGGCCGAGATCGCCGACTTCCTCGGCGGCAAGGGCCTGATCGCGTTCACCAAGTCGGGTGACACCGCCCGCCGGCTCTCCCGCTACCGCGCGGCGCAGCCGATCCTGGCCTTCACCACGGACGAGGGCACCCGCAACCAGCTCACGCTGAGCTGGGGCGTGGAGTCGCACGTGGTGCCGTTCGTCAACACCACGGACGAGATGGTCGACATGGTCGACCAGGAGCTGGCCAAGCTGGGCCGCTTCAACGACGGCGACACGGTCGTCATCACCGCGGGTTCGCCCCCCGGTGTCCCCGGCACCACCAACATGGTGCGCGTGCACCACGTCGGCGGCGGCGACCGCAACTGACGCACCCGGACAGGACCGTGGCCCGGTCCCCCTCGCTGAGGGGGACCGGGCCACGGTGTTGTGCGGCTCCCGAACGGGCTCGTGGTGGTGCGTTCAGTCGGCGTACTGGTGCAGCTTGGGGATGGTCAGCGTGCCGCCGAACTGGGCTGCCTGCTGGACGGTGACGTCGGTGAAGTAGATCAGCGGGATGTTCAGCGGCGGCGGGCTGTCCGGGCTGAAGGTGATCGGGATCAGACCGAACAGCTTGCCCGAGATGCTCTCGGTGTACATGGTGGTGTCGCCGCCGCGGATCGTGGACGTCGTGCCCTTGCCGGCCTGGACGTGGTACGTCTTGCCGGAAGCCTTGTCCTTCACCGTCTGGTGCAGGTCACCGATGTCGGTGCCGTCGGAGATGACGTACTTCAGCACCTTCTTGACCTTGCCGCTCGCGGTCCGTACCTGGACGACGCCCTGGTAGTCGGCGCCCTTGAGCAGCAGCGAGCTGGCGTTGAGGTACCAGGGGTCGTCGGCGAGGAGCTGCTTGTTGTCGATGCCGCCGACGTCGTCCGTGGCCTTCTCGCAGTCCTCGGCGGCGTCGGAGGCGCTCGCGGAGGGGCTGGGGCTGGAGCTGGCCGAGGTGCTCGGC
>NZ_MUNH01000191.1:0-5329 GCF_002154615.1 Streptomyces recifensis | reverse complement strand
CCCCGGCGCCGGGGCCCGGCGTTTTTCCGCCCGCACGAGTCTCCGGCCGCGTGCCGGGCGGCGGGCACGGGAAAGCGGGCCACCCCGCACCTGAACCACGGGGTGACCCGCCGAATGGCAGATTCTGCCACAGGGGCATAGCCTGCCGAGGTGAGCACCCCCCGTACCACCCGTAACACCGGCAACACCGGCACCACCGCCCGAAGGCGTTCGTATCCGGCCTCTCCGGCGGCCTCCCTGACCGAGCGCCGCAAGGCCGAGACCCGTATGGAGATCGCCCGCGCCGCCGCGACCCTCTTCGTCCGGCAGGGCCTGCGGGCCACCCGCGCCGAGGACATCGCGCACGCGGCGGGCATCGCACCGCGCACCTTCTACCGCTACTTCGCCTCCAAGGAAGAGGCGGTGGCCCCGCTGTACGCGACCGGCGCCCAGCTGTGGACCGAGTCCGTCCGCGCGGCCCCGGCCCACCTCACCCTGCCCGAGGCACTCCGGCACGCCGTCGACCGCACCCTCGCCCCCGGTGTCGGCGTCTCCGCGTCCGCCTGGGAGTGGGCCCGCACCCTGATCCGCATGGCCCACACCAGCCCGGCCCTCGGCAAGGTCTGGGCGGAGGTCTGCCAGGCGTCGGAGACCGAACTCGCCGAGGCGCTGGCCGCGCGGCTGAGGCCCGCCGAGGACGACGCCGACAACGTTGCCGAGGCCGCCACTCCCCACCTCCGCTTCGCCGCAGCCGTGGCGGGCGCGGCCGTACGGGTCGCCGTGGAGACCTGGGCCCTCACCGAGGCCCCGCCCACCGGCCCGGCGGGCCCGGCCGCCCTGGCGCTGGGCAACCTGGTGGCCCTGGGCGACTTCGCCTGGGAAGCGCCTCAGGGCTGAGGAGCGGCGCGGAGCAGCCGTGAACCCAACTCCCTCGTCGCCTCGGCCAGGACGTCCGGACTCCGCACCGTGAACTCGTGCCCCGTCATCGCCAGCCGGACCGCCAGCCACTCCACCGGGTCGCCGGTGGTCCCGTGCAGGAGGCAGTGGTCCGGGCCGTCCGGCTCCGGGGCGCCGAACCAGTGGGGGACGCGGGCCGCGATCCGCTCGGCGGGGGCCGCGAAGCGGACGGTGAACTCCCAGGTGTCGCTGCGCCGTTGGATCGAGCGGCGGAGGTATTCCGCCGCGTCGCCGGAGGGCAGTTCGCGTGGGGTGAAGCGGGCGCCGGTGGCGAAGGGGTCGCCGACCCGGTCCACCCGGAAGGTGCGCCAGTCCTCGCGGTCGAGGTCGTAGGCGACGAGGTACCAGCGCCGCCCGGTGGACACCAGCCGGTACGGCTCGGTCAGCCGGCGCGACGCGCTGCCGTCCCCGGCGCGGTAGGCGAAGCGGAGCCGCTCGTGGCCGGCGATCGTGGACGCCATCACGGTCAGCGTCTCCGGTGCGATGGTCGGGCCGTCACCGCTGGTCAGCGGGGTGGTCGCGGCCTGGAGGGTGGCCACCTGGCGGCGCAGCCGGGCCGGGAGCACCTGCTCCAGCTTGGCCAGCGCCCGCACCGACGCCTCGTCCACCCCCTCCACCGCGTGGCCGGCACCCGCCCGCAGGCCGACCGCGATGGCGACGGCCTCCTCGTCGTCCAGCACCAGCGGCGGCATGGCCTTGCCCGCGACCAGCCGGTACCCGCCCTCCGCGCCCTTGCTGGCCTGCACCGGATAGCCCAGCTCGCGCAGCCGGTCGATGTCACGCCGGACCGTACGCCGGGAGACCCCGAGCCGGCCGGCCAGCTCGCCGCCGGGCCATTCGCGGGGGGTCTGGAGGAGGGACAGGAGCGTCAGCAGCCGGGCCGGGGTGTCCGTCGTCATGCGTCCGAGCATGCCGCACATCTAGGACACGTCCTGTCCTACTGGGTCGCTAGCGTGGCGTACATGACCTCAACGGAACAGACCTCCGGCGCGGACCGGCGCCGCTGGATCGCGCTCGCCATTGTGATGACCGCGGCCTTCATGGACCTCGTCGACGTGACGATCGTGAACATAGCCATCCCCTCCATCCAGCGGGACGAGGGCGCCTCGTTCAGCCAGATCCAGTGGATCACCGCGGGGTACGCGCTGGCGTTCGCGGCCGGTCTGATCACCGGCGGGCGGCTCGGTGACATCCACGGCCGCAGGCGGCTGTTCCTGCTCGGCGTCGGCGGCTTCACCCTCGCCTCGGCGCTGTGCGGCTTCGCGGTCGACCCGGCCATGCTGGTCACGGCCCGCATCCTGCAGGGCGGCATGGCCGCGATGATGGTCCCGCAGGTCCTCTCCATCGTGCACGCCACCTTCCCCGCCCACGAACGCGGCAAGGTCTTCGGGCTGTTCGGCGCTGTCGTCGGCCTCGGCGCGGTCTCCGGCCCGCTGCTCGGCGCCCTGCTGACCGAGTGGGACCTGTTCGGCTTGGAGTGGCGGCCCATCTTCCTGATCAACCTGCCCGTCGGCATCGCCGCCGTGCTGCTCGGCCGCCGCTTCATCTCCGAGTCCCGCGCACCCCGCGCCCTCAAGCTGGACCTCGTCGGCGTCGCCCTGGTCACCCTGGGCCTGCTGATGCTGCTCTACCCGCTCACCCGGGGCCGCGAGCTGGGCTGGCCGCTCTGGGGCCACCTGCTGATGGCGGGCTCGCTCCCGGTCTTCGGCGCACTGGTCGCCTACGAGCGGCGCAAGGCGGCCCGCGACGGCTCCCCGCTGGTCGAGCTGTCCCTGTTCCGGGTGCGCAGCTTTGCCGCCGGAATCGCCGTACAGACCGTGTTCGGGGTCGCGCTCGGCATCTTCTTCCTGGTCTGGACGCTGTACATGCAGATCGGCCTCGGCTGGAGCGTGCTGCGCGCCGGGCTGACCGGGGTGCCCTTCTCGCTCGCGGTGTCGACGGCGGCCGCGCTGTCCGTGCAGTTCCTCGTGCCGCGCTTCGGGCGCAAGGTGCTCCAGGCCGGCGCCCTGACGATGGGCCTCGGCGTGCTCCTCTACATCTGGGAGTCCGACCGGTACGGCCTCGCCATCGCCTCCTGGCAGATGGCGCTCCCGCTGGTCGTGATGGGCGCCGGCATGGGCCTGATCGTGGCCCCGCTGACCGACGCGGTGCTCTCCGAGGTGCCGCGCGAGCACGCCGGATCGGCCTCCGGGCTGATCAACACCGTGCAGCAGATGGGCAACGCCCTCGGGCTCGGCCTGGTGTCGGTCGTCTTCTTCGGGCAGATCGCGGACCGGCTCACCCCGGCGCAGGTCGGTCCGGCCTTCGTGGGCGCCTTCCAGCACGCGCTGTGGTGGGTGGCCGGGGTCATGGGCGTGATCTTCCTGCTGATGTCGGCGCTGCCGAAGCGGCCCGCGCAGCACGTGGAAGGCGCGAGCGAGCCCGCTGCGGAGCGGGAGCTGGTGAAGGTCTGAGCGTGTCCGGGTCCGCCTGCTGAAGTTCCGTTCATGTCCGAATGAAGCCCGAACCCGTTTACTTTCCGGAAACTGGGGCGTAGCCTCGCAGTGAAACCACACGTTCGGGCATGAGTCGGGACGGTGGGCCGAGGTTCGGAGGCAGGCGGACATGTACGCACCGGAGCGTCAGCAGGAGATCCTCCGGCTCGCCCGTGACGGCGGCCGGGTGGACGTGCTGTCGCTGGCCGAGGTGTTCCAGGTGACGGCGGAGACCATCCGCCGTGACCTGAAGGCCCTCGACCGGGCGGGCCTGGTCCGCCGAGTGCACGGCGGCGCCATCCCGGCCGGCCGCCTCGACTTCGAGCCCGACCTCAGCGAGCGCGAGTCCACCGCCGCCGACGAGAAGGACAGCATCGCCAAGGCGGCCCTCGCGGAACTCCCCGTCGACGGCACGGTGATCCTCGACGCGGGCACCACCGTGGCCCGGCTGGCCGGCGCGATCCCGCTGGAGGCGACGCTCACCGCCGTCACCCACAGCCTGCCGATCGCCGCCCGCCTCGCCGACCACCCCGGCCTCCAGCTCCACCTGGTCGGCGGCCGCGTCCGCAACCGCACCCGCGCCGCCGTCGACGCCTGGGCACTGCGCGCCTACGGCGAGATCCGCGCCGACGTGGCCTTCATCGCCGCCAACGGCTTCTCCGCCGAGCACGGTCTGACCACCCCCGACCTCGCCGAGGCCGCCGTCAAGCGCGCGGCCATGGCCGCCGCCCGCCGGGTGGTCCTGCTCGCGGACTCCGCCAAGCACGGCCAGGAGCACTTCGCCCGCTTCGGCGACCTGGGCGACGTGGATCTGCTGATCACCGACAGCGGGCTCAGCCCCGAGGACGCGGCCGTCATCGAGCGCGGCGGCACGGAAGTGGTACGCGCATGATCCTGACCGTCACCCCCAACCCGTCCCTGGACCGTACCTACGAGGTCCCCGTCCTGGAGCGCGGCGAGGTCATCCGCGCCTCCGGCGAGCGCATGGACCCCGGCGGCAAGGGTGTCAACGTCTCCCGTGCGGTCGCGGCCGCCGGCAGGCGCACCCTCGCCGTCCTGCCCCTCGGCGGCGCGCCCGGCGCCCTGATCGCCGAGCTGCTCGACGCCCAGGGCATCGAGGTCGCACCCGTGCCGGTCGCCGGGGCCACGCGGTCCAACATCGCGCTCGCGGAGGCGGACGGCGTCCTGACGAAGATCAACGCGCCCGGTCCGGAGCTGACCCCGGCCGAGGAGGAGTCGCTCCTCGGCGCCGTGCGCACGCACTCGGCCGACGCCCTCTGGATCGCCTGTTGCGGCAGCCTCCCGCTGGGCCTCGCCCCGTCCTGGTACGCCGACGTCGTCGCCCGCGCCCACTCCGGCGGCGCCCGCATCGCCCTGGACACCTCGGGACCGGCCCTGCTCCAGGCGCTGCGGGCCCGGCCCGACGTGGTCAAGCCCAACGCCGAGGAACTGTCCGCCGCCGTCGGCCGCCCGCTGGTCACCGTGGGCGACGCGGTGAAGGCGGCCGAGGAGCTGCGGACGATGGGCGCCCGCGCGGTGCTGGCCAGCCTGGGCGCCGACGGGCAACTGCTGGTCGACGGCAGGGGCACCTGGTTCGGCACCGCCCGCGTGGCCGCCGTCCGCAGCAATGTAGGTGCGGGGGACTCCTCGCTCGCCGGGTTCCTGATCGCCGGGGGAAGCGGGCCGGAGGCCCTCGCCTCCGCCGTGGCACACGGCGCCGCGGCCGTGCAGTTGCCGGGCAGCGTGATGCCGACGCCCGCCGATCTGGACCCCGCCTCGGTCACGGTCACGTCGGACGTGCCGGCCGACCTCGTGCTGACGGAGCCGGTGTCATGAGAGCCGGTGTCGTGCACGGCCCGCTGCGGTGGTCCGCCCTGTCCCCACCCCCACGTCCCCATCCCCGTCTCCTATACACATCT
>NZ_MUNH01000190.1:0-6464 GCF_002154615.1 Streptomyces recifensis | reverse complement strand
CCTCGCCCTCACCCTCGGCGCCTTCGGCGGCACCGCGCACGCGGCCGACCCACACGTGGCGCCCGGCGGCAACTTCGACCTCTCGGTCTGGCAGCTCCAGGAGCCGGTCGGCTCCCCCGGCTCCCCCACCACGATCTCCTCGTCCCGGCTGCGCGGCGCGAACGGCTACCAGGACGCGTACTTCTACACCGACACCCGCGACGGCGCGATGACCTTCTGGGCGCCGGAGAAGGGCGTCACCACACCGAACTCGAACTACGCCCGCTCCGAGCTGCGCGAGATGAACCGCGACGGCGGCGCGGCCGACTGGGCGCTCGGCGGTACGCACCGGATGAACGCGACCCTCCGGGTGGTGTCGGTGACCAAGAACGTCTGCGTCGGACAGATCCACCTCGGCTCCGGCGGCTCCTCCACCAAGCCGCTGCTGGAGCTCTACTACCACGCGGACGGCGACATCGTCCTGGGCACCGAGAACTCCCCTTCCGGCGGCCAGACCCCGCACACGGTGGGCCATGTGTCCCTCGGCAAGACCTGGACGTACAGCATCGCCGTGACCGGCGGGAACACCATCGAGCTGACCGTCAACGGCAGCACCACGCGCTACCCGATCCCCTCGTCCTTCAATCCGTACAAGCAGTACTTCAAGGCCGGGTCCTACAACCAGTCCTCCTCGGACTCGACCACCAACGGCGCCCGCGTCGCGTTCTACGGCCTGACCGTCCAGCACGGGTGATCCGCGCTCCCACCTGCGCGAGTGGTGTATTCGGGCGAACGGTCGTAGCGTCGGCACACGGTCGGACACAGCACGACAGGTGGGAGCGGCCATGCGCGGATCACTGGTGGGAACGACGGTCACCCTGGCTGCGGGAGCCCTGCTCACCGCGGCGATGACGACGGCGTCGGCCAGCCCGCCGACGGCCCCCGTCTCGCACCGTACCGCGCCCGTCCTCGTCGACTGCCAGTTCAAGAAGAACGTGCGGCCGACCGACTTCATCCTCGCCTGCGGCGACGGCAACAGCAGGCTCGTCGACCTCACGTGGGTGAAGTGGGACTCGGAGTCGGCCCTGGCCGAGGGTGTGAACGTGGTCAACAACTGCGACCCGTACTGCGCCAAGGGCGTCTTCCGCCCCTACCACGTGACCGTGCGCCTCGACCGCCCGGCCGCGTGGAAGAAGAACCCGGCCGTCAAGCGGTACACCCGGATGAGCGTGACCTACGCCGACGCGCGCCCGAAGGGCTTCACGCAGACCATGGACTACCCCCTCTGGGGCTGATCCCGCCCGTACTCCGTCCGCTCCCGGCCCCGACGAGGGGCCGGGAGCGGACGCGGGCGGTTCAGGCCAGCTCGACCAGCAGGTCTCCGCCCTCCACCTGCTGGATGCGGTTGATCGCCAGCCGGGACACCCGGCCCGCCTTCGGCGCGGTGATCGTCGCCTCCATCTTCATCGCCTCGATGGTGGCTACGGTCTCCCCGGCCGCCACCTCCGCGCCCTCCTCCACCGCGAGCGTCACCACCCCGGCGAACGGCGCCGCCACATGGCCCGGGTTCGAGCGGTCGGCCTTCTCCGTCACCGGCACGTCGGTCGCGGCCGAGCGGTCGCGGACCTGGATCGGCCGGAGCTGGCCGTTGAGGGTGGACATCACCGTGCGCATACCGCGCTCGTCGGCCTCGCCGACCGCCTGCAGCTCGATGAGCAGCCGCACGCCGGGCTCCAGGTCCACGGCGTACTCCTTGGCCGGGCGCAGTCCGTAGAAGAACGACTTGCTGTCCAGGACGCTCGTGTCGCCGTACGCCTGCCGGTGGGTGTCGAACTCGCCGGTCGGGCCGGGGAACAGCAGGCGGTTCAGCGTGGGCTTCGGGTCCTTCTCCAGCCCCTCGCGGTCCTCTGCGGACAGCTCCCGTACCGGCTTGGCCGCTGCGCGGCCGCGCAGCGCCTTGGTGCGGAACGGCTCCGGCCAGCCGCCGGGCGGCGTGCCCAGCTCGCCGCGGAGGAAGCCGATCACCGAGTCCGGGATGTCGAAGCGGTCCGGGTCGGCCTCGAAGTCGTCCGGCGAGACGCCCGCTCCGACCAGGTGCAGGGCGAGGTCGCCGACCACCTTGGAGGACGGGGTGACCTTGACCAGGCGGCCCAGGATGCGGTCGGCGGCCGCGTACATCGCCTCGATCTCCTCGAAGCGGTCGCCGAGGCCGAGCGCGACGGCCTGGGTGCGCAGGTTGGAGAGCTGGCCGCCGGGGATCTCGTGGTGGTAGACCCGGCCGGTCGGGGAGGCGAGGCCCGCCTCGAAGGGGGCGTAGACCTTGCGCACGCCCTCCCAGTACGGCTCCAGCTCCTCGACCGCGTGGAGGCTGAGGCCGGTGGGGCGCTCGGAGTGGTCGGTGGCGGCGACCAGGGCGGAGAGCGAGGGCTGCGAGGTCGTCCCGGCCATGGAGGCGACCGCGCCGTCCACCGCGTCGACGCCCGCCTGGATCGCGGCGAGGTAGGTGGCGAGCTGGCCGCCCGCGGTGTCGTGGGTGTGCAGATGCACCGGCAGCCCGAACTCGCCGCGCAGCGCGGTGACCAGCTTCGCGGCGGCGGGGGCGCGCAGCAGGCCGGCCATGTCCTTGATGGCGAGGACATGGGCGCCGGCCTCGACGATCCGCTCGGCCAGCCTCAGGTAGTAGTTGAGCGTGTAGAGCCGCTCGGCGGGGTCACTGAGGTCGGCGGTGTAGCAGAGCGCGACCTCGGCGACGGCGGTGCCGGTCTCGCGCACGGCGTCGATGGCGGGCCGCATCTGGTCGACGTCGTTCAGCGCGTCGAAGATGCGGAAGATGTCGACGCCGGTGGCGGCGGCCTCCCGCACGAAGGCGTCGGTGACCTCGGTGGGGTATGGGGTGTAGCCGACGGTGTTGCGGCCGCGCAGCAGCATCTGGAGGCAGATGTTGGGCACCGCCTCGCGCAGCGCGGCCAGCCGCTCCCACGGGTCCTCGGCGAGGAAGCGCAGGGCGACGTCGTAGGTGGCGCCGCCCCAGCACTCCAGGGAGAGCAGTTCGGGCAGGGTGCGGGCGACGACGGGGGCGACCGCGAGCAGGTCCTTGGTGCGCACCCGGGTGGCCAGCAGCGACTGGTGGGCGTCGCGGAAGGTGGTGTCGGTGACGCCGAGCGCCGGGGATTCGCGCAGTTCGCGGGCGAAGCCCTCGGGGCCGAGGTGGACCAGCCGCTGCCGGGAGCCCGCCGGGGGCTCGCCCGCCGGGAGTGCGGGCAACTTGGCGACGGGGTCGAGGAGTTCGGGGCGCTCCCCGTGCGGCTTGTTGACGGTGACGTCGGCCAGGTAGGTGAGCAGCTTGGTGCCCCGGTCGGCCGAGTGACGGGACGTCAGCAGGTAGGGACGCTCCTCGATGAACGAGGTGGTGACGCGTCCGGCACGGAAGTCGGGGTCGTCCAGCACGGCCTGCAGGAAGGGGATGTTGGTGGCCACGCCCCGGATGCGGAACTCGGCGACCGCGCGCCGGGCGCGGCCCACGGCGGCCTGGAAGTCCCGTCCCCGGCAGGTGAGTTTGACCAGCATGGAGTCGAAGTGGGCGCTGATCTCGGTGCCGGCGTGGGTGGTTCCGCCGTCGAGCCGGATGCCGGAGCCACCGGGCGAACGGTACGCGCTGATCAGTCCGGTGTCCGGGCGGAAGCCGTTGGCGGGGTCCTCGGTGGTGATCCGGCACTGGAGGGCGGCGCCGCGCAGGGTGATCCGGTCCTGGGAGAGCCCGAGGTCGGCCAGGGTCTCCCCGGCGGCGATGCGCATCTGGGCCTGGACGAGGTCGACGTCGGTGACCTCCTCGGTGACCGTGTGCTCGACCTGGATGCGGGGGTTCATCTCGATGAAGACGTGGTTGCCGTCCCGGTCGAGGAGGAACTCCACGGTGCCGGCGTTGCGGTAGCCGATCTCGCGGGCGAAGCGCACGGCGTCGGCGCAGATCCGGTCCCGCAGTCCGGGATCGAGGTTGGGGGCGGGCGCCAGCTCGATGACCTTCTGGTGGCGGCGCTGGAGCGAGCAGTCGCGCTCGTAGAGGTGGATCACGTTGCCCTCGCCGTCGGCGAGGATCTGCACCTCGATGTGGCGGGGATCCACGACGGCCTTCTCCAGGAAGACGGTCGGGTCGCCGAAGGCGGACGCGGCCTCGCGGGAGGCGGCCTCGATGGACTCGCGGAGCTGGGCGGGCTCCTCGACCCGGCGCATGCCCCGGCCGCCACCGCCCGCGACCGCCTTCACGAAGACGGGGAAGCCGATCTCGTCGGCGGCGCGTACCAGTTCGTCCACGTCGTTGGAGGGCGCGGAGGAACCGAGCACGGGCACGCCGGCCGCACGCGCGGCGGCGACCGCGCTGGCCTTGTTGCCGGTGAGTTCGAGGGTGTCGGCGCTGGGGCCGACGAAGGTGATCCCGGCCTCCTCGCAGGCGCGGGCCAGGTCGGGGTTCTCCGAGAGGAAGCCGTAGCCGGGGTACACGGCGTCGGCACCGGCACGGCGGGCGGCGCTCACGATCTCGTCCACGGACAGATAGGCGCGTACGGGGTGACCGGGCTCGCCGATCTCGTACGCCTCGTCGGCCTTGAGCCGGTGCAGCGAGTTGCGGTCCTCGTGAGGGAAGACGGCCACCGTGCGCGCGCCGAGTTCGTAGCCCGCCCGGAACGCGCGGATGGCGATCTCTCCGCGGTTGGCTACCAGCACCTTGCGGAACATCTGGGATTCCCTTCAGCCTGCCGGCGACGAACACCATGGTGTCAGCCACGTACTGCCCCCGTACTCCGCCGAAACACTAGGGGGTGCGCGCCCCCGTGGAAGTGCGAAAACCGTCACATTGACGTGCGCGCGTCGGGTCGGTGGGGAGTACGGCGGAGGCGCTGAGGTCCGGGAGGGGAAGCCGGGGCGGCACCGCGGGTGTGGACACCGGTCCGGGCCGGTTCCTTCGGGCGTACGGCAGGCGGAGGCGGCGGCCGCGCAGCAGGGCGAGGGCGATCGCGGCGGACACGGCGACGAGGTGCTCGCGGCCGGCGAGGTTGGGTACGGCGATGGACTCCCACACCATCGATCCGCCTGTCAGGGTGAAAACCACGGGGGCGCGCCGGACCACCGCCAGATAGGTGAACAGGCCCACCACGGCCGCCGAAGGGCCGGTGTCGAGGACGGCTCCGTACTCGGCGGGCAGCCCGATCCCCCACCGGCCGGGCCCCAGCTCGATCATCAGCCGGGCGGTGAGGGTGCCGGCCAGGGTGGTGACGTAGGCGATGGCCAGGGTGCGGGCGCGGCCGAGGACCAGTTCGGCCAGGGCGAAGGCCAGGAACAGCTGGGTGATGCCCGCCCACACCGGCAGGTCGAGCGCGGGGACGTACAGCGAGACGGGGGTGCGCAGCAGGGAGAGCCAGAGGGGGAGGTCGGCCGTGACGCCGCCGAGCCGCCGGACCCAGGTGGCGCCGGCGGGGTGCTGGGCCAGGTCGTGGAAGAGGACGACGCCGGACGCGGCCACGAAGGCGAGGAGCAGCCCGGACAGTCCGCGGTGCGTGAGGCGGCGTAGCGGGTCCACCACGACGGCATGCCACTCGCCGCGCAGGGTGCGGCCGGTGAACCGGGCCGCGCGCACGAGGAGGCTCCACGCCCCCGGTTCCCCCGCCACGTGCCGCTCCCCCTTCGCCGATGGCCCGCCGGGGCGGACGGTCACAGTCCAGCGGGCCGGGAACCGCGAGTCAAGATCTACGGCTTCGGTGGATAAGCCGCCCGCGCCCGGTTCGCGGCCAACACCACCCTTTGGACGTCCACTTCATGGAAGGCCGCTGCTTTCTTTCCATTTTGATCATCAACTCTCGTATAGTGACCGCCGGTTCACCCAAGACGCTGTTTCTTGTCGTTTCTCGTCTCCCGACGACCCCCGACTTCCGCGAGGACCAGACCGGACCGATGACCGCGCCCACGCCCCCCGGCGACCGCCCAGCCCTCCGTACGCCCGCATTCGCCCTGGCCGCGACCGCGGTCCTGTCGGCGCTCGCGCTCGGCGCGGCCGTGGCGGTGGCCCCGCTTTCGGCACGCAACGCGCTGCTGTGGGCCGGAGGTTCGGCTGCGATCGTGCTCTGTGCAGCGGTGACCGTGGCCGCGCACGCCCGGGTTGCCGCCCGCCGGGCCCGGCTGCGGCTTGCGGGCGCGCTGGCCGACGTGGAGCGGCTGGAGCGGCAGCGGACCTCGGCGACCGAGGAGACGCGCCGGGAGCAGCAGCGGCTCATCGACGAACTGGCGGCACAGCGTGCCGAGTTCAGCACCGAGCGGACCCGGCTCGAGAAGGAGGGCGCGCGCGAGGCGGACCGGCTGCGTCGCGAGGTGCTGCGGCTCTCCGGCGAGCTGGAGAAGGCCCGGCGCGAGCGGGCGGCGGCCGTGTCGGCCACCTCCAACACCGCGGGTCGGATGCAGGCGTTGGCCACGGCGACCCTGGCCGACCTGCGGGCGAT
>NZ_MUNH01000189.1:0-12194 GCF_002154615.1 Streptomyces recifensis | reverse complement strand
CAGCTTCACGGCCTCCTCGACCTCGCCGGTGTCGAAGACGAAGCCGAGTTCCAGGGAGTGGCAGGCGCCGAGCGCGGGGAGAAGGGACGGCCAGGCGAACTCGTACACGTGGGAGCGGGACGGGCGGGCGTCGGCCAGGCGGTGCAGGGGGAGGCGGAGCATGTGGTCGGTGACCATCTGGCCGACCAGTTCGGCGGCGCCCGCGGCCGGGCTGAGGGCGCGGTAGCCGCGCGGGACCTCGGAGCCGACGTGGCAGCGGGCCATCGCGCCGGCCAGGGCGACCGCGCCGAGCCGGTCGACGTGCTCGACCAGGCCGCCGGGCACCAGCCAGAGCCGGTACTCCTCGCGGGTCCAGCCCATCAGCAGGTCGACGCCGGGCGCCGCGTCCCCGTCGGTGAGGGCGGCCAGCGGGTCGGTGGGGACGAGGTCGCCGTCGACGACGATGCCGAAGCCGGGCCCGCCCAGGACGGGGCTGCTGCGCCGGCCGACCTCGGCCTGGGTGCGCAGCAGCAGGTCGCGGTCGACTCCGGCGAAGGCGGCCGCGGTCGCCGGGACCTTCAGACGGGTGGCCATCCGGCGGACCATGCGCCGCACCTTCTGCCGGTCCGAGACCTCCGGCGCCCCGCTCTGGAGCACTGCCCGCCGGACCAGCCCGCGTGTCTGCGGGGCCGCGACGAGCACGCCGGTGCTGATGGCGCCGGCCGACTGCCCGGCGAGGGTGACGTTGCCGGGGTCGCCGCCGAAGGCCGCGATGGACTCGTGCACCCAGCGCAGCGCGGCGAGCTGGTCGCGCAGACCCAGGTTGGCGGGGGCGTCGGGGAAGAGGCCGTAGCCCTCGACGCCGAGCCGGTAGTTGACCGAGACGAGGACGACGCCGTCGCGGGCGAAGGCCCGCCCGTCGTACACCGGGACCGCCGAGGAGCCCCTGGTCAACGCGCCGCCGTGCAGCCAGACCAGCACCGGGAGGCGGGCACCGGGGCCGGGCTCGGGCGTCCAGACGTTGAGGTTCAGACAGTCGTCGCCGGGCACCGAGGGGTCGGAGAGGTACTGGGCGAACGCCTCGGAGTACGGGGGTTTCGGCGGGGTCGGCCCGAAGGCTCCGGCGTCGCGCACGCCGGCCCAGGGCTCGGGCGGCTCGGGCGCCCGGAAGCGGCGGACGCCGAAGGGGGGTGCCGCGTACGGGATGCCACGGAACACCGCGTTCCCGTGCTCGTACCGGCCGCGCACCGCGCCGTACGGGGTGCGGGCCACCGGGCCCGTCCGGTCAGCCGTCATCGCCCACCAGCCCTTCGTCGCCGGAGCGGCCGCCGTGGCGGCACGCACCACATCTGTCTCCCAGAGCGCTGCGCGGAGTGGATCTATTCCGGCGCACCGACCGTACGTACGGTCAGTCGTCCTCGGAGCTCCTGGGCGGCTGGTGGCCGTTCCGGGTGTGGCCGCGCAGCCGGCCGGTGATGTCCTCCGGGGGCAGGAAGCGGGACCAGCGCTCGGGGAACTCGGACGGCATGTCCGGGTCGTCCGGGTCGGCGTCGCGCAGCCCGGCCGCCCAGGCGACGTAGTCCGCGACCTGGGCCTCCCGCTGGCGCTCGTTGGCCTCGCGGGCGGCGGCCGTCGCCGCCGCGGGCCAGACCCGGTCGATGGCGGCGTTGACGGCGGCGCCGACCAGCACGGCGAACGCGGACACGCCGATCCACAGCAGCACGGCGACGGCTGCGGCGAGAGAGCCGTAGATGGTGGCGCCCTCGATGGTGTGGGTGAGGTAGACGCGCAGCAGGAGGCTGCCGAGGACCCACATGGCGAGGGCGACCAGCGCGCCGGGCACGTCCTCGATCCAGGGCGAGCGGACGGGTACGGAGACGTGGTAGAGCGTGGTCAGGAAGACGATGGAGAGCACGATGACGACCGGCCAGTACAGCACCTGGACGACCGTCGCCGACCAGGGCAGCACCCCGACCACCGCGTCGGGCCCCGCCACCATCAGCGGCAGCGCCACCGAGCCGATCAGCAGGGCGACCACGAACAGCAGGAACGCCATGATCCGGGTCTTGACGATGCCCCGGACGCCGTCGAGGCCGTACATCACGGTGATGGTGTCGATGAAGACGTTCACCGCGCGCGAGCCCGACCAGAGGGCGAACAGGAAGCCGATGGAGATGACGTCGGGCCGGCCGCCCTTCATCACGTCGTTCAGGATGGGTTCGGCGATGTCCTTGACGCCCTTGTCGGACAGGACGGTGCGGGAGGCCTCGAGGAGGTTGGTCTCCAGGCTGTGGATGGTGTCGGCGCCGGTCCAGTCGTCGACGTAGCCGAGCAGGCCGATGAGGCTGAGCAGCAGCGGCGGCACGGACAGCAGCGTGAAGAACGCGGCCTCGGCGGCGAGGCCCAGGATGCGGTACTCCATGCAGGAATTGACGGTGTCGGTCAGCAGCAGCCAGGCCGTCCGCCGTTTGGAGACGTTCCGGTAGAGAGCCTTGGCCCGGTGGAGACGGCCGTGGGGCGGCTTGGAGGATTCGCTTGCTGACTGCACGTCCTAACGGTATCCGCCGCACCACGCGCCCCTCACCCCGCGGGGGCGCGCTTCACAGGGGCCGGCCGGCCGTGCGGCGCCGCGGGGGTGGTGCCGCGCCGACTCGGCACCGCCCCCGCGACACGGGCCCGCGACGGGGCGTGAACGCCGCCCTCGTGCGGCGCGGGACTCAAGTCTCCTGCCGCCCTTTTGGCTTCACCAGGGTTGCAGGGGGTTGCAACTTGTCGCCGGCGGTGCGCGGAGGGTGTTCCCCGACCCCGGACCGACGGCAGTATGGGGACGTCGACCGACTGGAAACCGCCGTCCGGACGGCTTGACAGGCCGTGCGCGCTGTCCGGACAGGGAAGGACTCCCGTGGTGAACCCGCCGAGGGACGTGGCGCGTCCGACCGCCGCCGACGCGCCGCGCACCGCGCGGATGCTCGCGCAGGTACGCGAGGCGACGCTCGCCGGGCGACGTGCGCCGATGGCGCCCCGGCCGGTGATCGGACAGTCCTGGGACCGGATGCTGCGCGACGGCGTCGACCCCGACCGGGACGTGCGGGCGGGCCTGTTGACTGCCGAGGAGGTGCGCCGCCGCCGGGAGGAGTCGCCGCTCGGGCACGTCCTGCCGGTGCTGCGCGAGGGACTGCTTTCGGTCGCGGACGTGGCCCGGCACATCATGGTCGTCGCGGACGCGGACAGCCGGGTGCTGTGGCGGGAGGGCTCGCCCGCGGTGCTGCGCCGGGCGGACGGGCTCGGCTTCGAGATCGGCGCCGACTGGAGCGAGGCGGTCGTGGGCACCAACGGGGTCGGCACCCCGGCGGTGGTACGGCGGCCGGTCCAGGTGTTCGCCGCCGAGCACTTCGTCCGCTCGCACGCCTCCTGGACCTGCGCGGGCGCGCCGGTCACCGACCCCAGGGACGGGAGGCTGATCGGCGTGGTGGACATCAGCGGCCCGCTGGAGAGCATGCATCCGGCGACCCTCGCCTGGGTGGAGTCGGTCGCCCGGCTCGCCGAGGCCCGGCTGCGCGAGCTGCACCTCGACTCCCTGGAGCGACTGCGGTCGGTGGCCGCGCCGGTGCTGGCCCGGCTGGACGGACGCGCGCTCGTGGTGGACCGGGACGGTTGGTCGGCCGCGGTGACGGGGATGCCCTATGTACGCCGGGTCGCGCTGCCCAAGTCACTGACAGCGGGGAGACGTTGGCTGCCAGGGCTGGGCGCGTGCGCGGTGGAGCCGCTGGCCGGGGGCTGGTTGCTGCGGCCCTCCGCCGAAACGCCGGGCGGTGCGGGGAGGTTGGTGCTCGACCTGTCCCGGCCGGAGCGCCGGCTGCTCACGGTGTCCGACGCGGGCGGCACCTGGACCCGCGAACCCAGCGAGCGGCACGCGGAGTTGCTGTACCTGCTCGTGGCCCAGCGCGCGGGACGCAGCGCGGCGGGGCTGGCCGAGGACGTGTTCGGTGACCCCACCCGCACGGTCACCGTCCGCGCGGAGATGTCTCGGGTACGCCGATATCTCGGGGCGCTCCTCCTTCATCGGCCGTACCGGCTGCGGGAGGACGCGGAGGCCGAGGTGCTGCTCCCGGACGACCCCCGTGACCTGCTGCCGCGCTCGACGGCGCCGGGGGTGGCGGTGCGCCGCACGGCACAGGGGACGCGTTGAGCGCCCCCTTTCACGCCGGGCGCCTCCTGCCGCACACCGGGCACCTGCCGCGTATTTGCGGCCTCTTGGCCCCGGCGCGCCGCGTGCTGCCGTAGCATCCGAGGCGGGTCCGCCCCGTGCCGGGTGAGCAACATGACGATCGCCGGGCGCAGTTGGCCCGCCTCGGGAGGAGACATGAAGCAACGCGGCAGACACCGCAGGCGCAGACGGGGCGTGGCGTTGCGCGCGGCCCTCACCGGGACCGGGCTGGCGCTCACCGCGGCGGCCACGCTGATCAGCACCTCCCAGGCCGAGGTCGCCGGGAACCCCGGCGCGCTCAAGCCGCTCACCTCCGCCTCCGACACCGCCCCGTTGCGCCTCCAGGAGCGCCTTGAGCCCGCCCTCGTGCTGAACCGGCTCTCCGCGGCCATGGGCCGGCCGGTCGGCGTGGACACCGTGCTCGGCGACGCCGACCGCCGGATGCGGACGGGCGCCGACTGCGCGGACGACGACCGCTCCTCCCTGCCGCTGACCCCCGAGGCCACCCGCTCCTACTGCTGGGACCCGGCCGACACCGCCGACACCGCCTGGCGCCCCGCCGCCGTGACCACCTCCGGCGACGCCGACGAGGACGGCGTCTGGGGCAGCCACCGCGTCGTACTCACCGGCTGGACGCACGCCGGCGACACCGGACGCGCGGCCGAACGCGGCCTGACCCGCGTCGCCTTCACGAATCTCGACGATCCCGCCCGCCCGGTCTACCGCTGGGTCCTGCTGGTGGTGCCGGCCGACGGCGGCCGGGACTACCGGGCCCTGACCTCGGGCATCTCCGGCATGGTCTGGAACCACGGCAAGCTGCTGGTCACCACGTCCGACGGCGGCGCCGAGGCGCTCTACGTCTACGACCTGGACCGCATCCAGCGCACCACCACCAACGAGCCCGCCGTCGGCCGGGTGCCGCACGGCTGGTCGGCCGCCGGGTACCGGTACGTGCTGCCCGCCGTGGGCTCCTACCGCTACACCCGCGGCCGCTGCGAAGGCGGCCGTCCGCCCTGTCCCGGCCCGCTGGCGCTGGACCGCAGCACCGCTCCGGACAGCCTGGTCGCGGCCGAGCGCACCTCCCCGGACGGCGCCCGCCGCGCCCGGCTGTGGCGGTACGCCTTCAGCGCCGCCCCGGCGCGGGCCGGGCTGCTCGCCACCGACTCCACCGGACGCACCGACGCCGTCGAGGTGTTCCGGACCAAAGCGCGGGGAGTACGGGGCGTGCTGTCGTACCGGCACGCGGGCGCGGACGGCGCGTCCTGGTACACCGGCCAGCTGCCCGGCGCCGAGGACGGCCGGGGCGGACTGTGGCGGCAGGACGCGGACGGCGCGAAGGGGGCCCGGTGCGGGTCGGACGGCTCGCACCACTGCTGGACCGAGTCGGCGGTGTCGCTGTCGTACTGGCAGGAGACCGGCGAAGTGTGGTCGCTGTCGGACCGGATGCTGTTCGCCGTCCCACTGGCCTCGCTGGAACGCTCGCTGGACTGAGCCGTGATCCCGCCGCCGACGATCGACAGTCCGGTGGGCGGGATGATTCCCTGAGCCCATGAGCAGCGTCCCCGTCACCACCTGGTCCCTGGAACAGACCTCGCCGTCCGACCTCCTGCCCGCCGCGGCACCCGAGGGCGACGCGGTGCGGATCGTACCGGCCGAGGTGCCGTCCCCCGAGTTCAGCCGGTTCCTGTACGCCTCGGTCGGCGGCGACATCCGCTGGACCGACCGGCTCGGCTGGACCCACGCCCGGTGGCGGGAGTACCTGGGGCGGCCCGGCGTGGAGACCTGGGTGGCGTACGAGCGGGGCACGCCGGCCGGGTACGTCGAGCTGGAGGCGACCGGGGAGGGCGTGGTGGAGATCGCCTACTTCGGGCTGCTGCCCGCGTTCCGGGGGCGCCGGATCGGCGGGCATCTGCTGTCGGTGGGGACGGCGCGCGCCTGGGACCTGGCGACGCGGTGGCCGAATCTCACCCCGGTGAAGCGGGTGTGGCTGCACACGTGCAGCAAGGACGGCCCGTACGCGCTGGACAACTATCTGCGGCGCGGCTTCACGCTGTTCGACACGAAGGTGGAGCTGGAGGCGGACCTCCCGACGCCCGGACCGTGGCCGGGTGCGTTCCTGGGCGACTGAGCAGCGCCCGCCACCCCTGGTTGTCCCGGTATTCAGAATAGATCCGTCCAGATGACGGACAATGGTGGACTGCCCGGAGACGTGCGTGACACGCTGCCGTCATGTCTGGAACTGGAATCGCCTTGGTGAGTCGACGCCACGTCGACCTCGGCCGCATGTCCAGCGCCATGTGTCGGGCGAGCTGAGCACTCCAGCACCGCCGGCCCCTTCTCCACCCCCCGTTCAGCGCAACGCCGCGCAGGTGCGCCCGCGTGCGCAGAAGCGCGCAGGCCAGAGCTGATTTTCCGCCTGTTCCTAAGGACGTAGAAACCATGGCCCCCAGTCCCCAGGA
The DNA here is from genome assembly GCF_002154615.1 of Streptomyces recifensis. Taxonomy (NCBI): domain Bacteria; kingdom Bacillati; phylum Actinomycetota; class Actinomycetes; order Kitasatosporales; family Streptomycetaceae; genus Streptomyces; species Streptomyces recifensis. The sequence continues at coordinate 5,549 of NZ_MUNH01000189.1, read as the reverse complement.
CCCCGCTGCCGCCGCGCCCCGCCGCAAGGTGAGTCGTCACCGTGGTGAGGGCCAGTGGGCGGCGGGACACCACACCCCGCTCAACGGCAACGAACAGTTCAAGAAGGACGACGACGGTCTCAATGTGCGGACACGCATTGAGACGATCTACTCCAAGCGGGGCTTCGACTCCATCGACCCCAACGACCTGCGCGGCCGCATGCGCTGGTGGGGTCTGTACACCCAGCGCAAGCCCGGTATCGACGGCGGCAAGACCGCGGTGCTCGAACCGGAGGAGCTGGACGACAAGTACTTCATGCTGCGGGTCCGCATCGACGGCGGCCGGCTGACCACCGCCCAGCTGCGGGTGATCGGCGAGATCTCGCAGGAGTTCGCGCGCGGCACCGCCGACATCACCGACCGGCAGAACATCCAGTTGCACTGGATCAGGATCGAGGACGTGCCCGAGATCTGGCGGCGCCTGGAGGATGTCGGGCTGTCCACCACCGAGGCGTGCGGCGACACCCCGCGCGTGATCCTCGGCTCGCCGGTCGCCGGCATCGCCGAGGACGAGATCATCGACGGCACCCCGGCCATCGAGGAGATCCAGCGCCGGGTCATCGGCAACAAGGCGTTCTCCAACCTGCCCCGCAAGTTCAAGTCGGCGATCTCCGGCTCCCCCCTGCTGGACGTGGCGCACGAGATCAACGACATCGCGCTGGTCGGCGTGGAACACCCCGAGCACGGGCCGGGCTTCGACCTGTGGGTGGGCGGCGGCCTGTCCACCAACCCGAAGATCGGCGTCCGGCTGGGCGCCTGGGTGCCGCTCGACGAGGTGGCCGACGTCCACGAGGGCGTCATCTCGATCTTCCGGGACTACGGCTACCGCAGGCTCCGCAACCGCGCCCGGCTGAAGTTCCTGGTGGCGGACTGGGGCCCGGAGAAGTTCCGGCAGGTGCTGGAGGACGAGTACCTCGGCCGCAAGCTGCTCGACGGCCCGGCGCCCGAGCAGCCGGTGGAGCGCTGGCGCGACCACGTCGGCGTGCACCGCCAGCGCGACGGCCGTTTCTACGTCGGGTTCGCCCCCCGCGTCGGCCGGGTCGACGGCGCCACGCTGGCGAAGATCGCCTCGGTCGCCGAGGAGCACGGCTCCGGCCGGGTCCGCACCACCACCGAGCAGAAGATGATCGTGCTGGACGTCGAGGGCGACCGGGTCGACTCCCTGGTCGCCGGTCTCGAGGCGCTGGACCTGCGGGTCAGCCCCTCGCCGTTCCGGCGCGGCACGATGGCCTGCACCGGCATCGAGTTCTGCAAACTGGCCATCGTCGAGACCAAGGCGCGCGGCAGCGCCCTCATCGACGAACTGGAGCGCCGCCTGCCGGAGTTCGACGAGCCGATCACCATCAACCTCAACGGCTGCCCGAACGCCTGCGCCCGCATCCAGGTGGCGGACATCGGTCTCAAGGGCCAGTTGGTGGTGGACGAGGACGGCAACCAGGTCGAGGGCTACCAGGTGCACCTGGGCGGCGCGCTCGGTCTGGAGGCGGGCTTCGGCCGCAAGGTGCGGGGCCTGAAGGTGACGTCGAAGGAGCTGCCCGACTACGTCGAGCGCGTCCTGCGCCGCTTCGAGGCGGAGCGCGCGGACGGCGAGCGGTTCGCCGCCTGGGCCGCGCGGGCCGACGAGGAGGCGCTGTCGTGAGCGAGCGTGCCGCACCGTTCCACTGCCCCTACTGCGGGGACGAGGACCTGCGCCCGAGCGAGGAGGGCCACGGCGCCTGGGAATGCGGAGCCTGCAATCGCGCCTTCCAGCTGAAGTTCCTCGGGCTGCTCGCCCGGGGGCTGAAGCGGGGCGACGACGGAGGGGACGACCAGACATGACGACCGCTCAGACAGAGCGCACCGAGGACGAGTTGAGGGAACTGGCCGAGCGGGCGGGCCGTGAGCTGGAGGACGCGCCCGCGCTGGAGGTCCTGCGCTGGGCGGTGGACACCTTCGGCGACCGGTTCTGCGTGACCTCGTCCATGGAGGACGCCGTGGTGGCCCACCTTGCCGCCCGGGTGCGGCCCGGCGTGGACGTGGTGTTCCTCGACACCGGTTACCACTTCCCGGAGACCATCGGCACCCGTGACGCGGTCGACGCCGTGATGGACGTCAACGTCGTCACGCTCACCCCCGAGCTGACGGTGGCCGAGCAGGACGCGGAGCACGGGCCCCGGCTGCACGACCGCGACCCCGACCTGTGCTGCGCCCTGCGCAAAGTCAAGCCGCTCGAAGCGGGCCTGACGGGCTATCAGGCCTGGGCGACCGGACTGCGCCGGGACGAGTCGCCGACGCGGGCGAACACCCCGGTCGTCGGCTGGGACGCCCGGCGCCGCAAGGTCAAGGTCTCCCCGATCGCCCGCTGGACCCAGGACGACGTGGACGCCTACGTCGCCGAACACGGCGTGCTGACCAATCCGTTGCTGATGGACGGCTACGCCTCGGTGGGCTGCGCCCCCTGCACCCGGCGGGTGCTGGAGGGCGAGGACGCGCGGGCCGGCCGCTGGGCCGGGCGGGGCAAGACCGAATGCGGGCTGCACGGATGACGACCGATCGATACGAGGAGCGAGAACACGTGACGACCGGAGCCACCGTCTGGCTCACTGGTCTGCCGAGTGCCGGCAAGACCAGCATCGCCACCGAACTGGCCGGCCGCCTGCGCGCCGAGGGACGGCGCGTGGAGGTGCTCGACGGCGACGAGATCCGCGAGTTCCTCTCGGCCGGGCTCGGCTTCGCCCGCGAGGACCGGCACACCAACGTCCAGCGCATCGGCTTCGTGGCCGAACTCCTCGCGCGCAACGGCGTGCTGGCGCTGGTTCCGGTGATCGCGCCCTACGCGGACAGCCGGGAGGCGGTGCGCAAGCGGCACACGGCGAACGGCACCCCGTACCTGGAGGTCCATGTGGCGACCCCGGTCGAGGTGTGCGGCGAGCGTGACGTGAAGGGGCTGTACGCCCGGCAGGCGGCGGGCGAGCTGACCGGGCTCACCGGTGTGGACGACCCGTACGAGGAGCCGGCGGCGCCGGACCTCCGGATCGAGACGCAGGGACAGAGCGTCACGCAGTCGGCGGCCGCGGTGCGCGCCCTGCTGGGCGAGAGGGGACTGGCATGACGACCGTCGCCGAGGTGACGGGTGGCGGCGAGGGCACGGACAGCCCGTACGCCCTCTCCCACCTGGACGCGCTGGAGTCCGAGGCGGTGCACATCTTCCGCGAGGTGGCCGGCGAGTTCGAGAACCCGGTGATCCTGTTCTCCGGGGGCAAGGACTCAATCGTCATGCTGCACCTGGCGCTGAAGGCGTTCGCGCCCGCGGCGGTGCCCTTCGCCCTGCTCCATGTGGACACCGGACACAACTTCCCCGAGGTGCTGGAGTACCGGGACCGTGTGGTGGCCGCACATGGGCTGCGCCTCCATGTGGCCTCCGTACAGGACTACATCGACCGGGGTGTGCTCAAGGAACGGCCCGACGGCACCCGCAACCCGCTGCAGACGCTGCCGCTGACGGAGAAGATCCAGAGCGAGCGGTTCGACGCGGTGTTCGGCGGCGGCCGGCGCGACGAGGAGAAGGCCCGCGCCAAGGAGCGGGTGTTCTCGCTGCGCGACGAGTTCTCCCAGTGGGACCCGCGCCGCCAGCGCCCGGAGCTGTGGAATCTGTACAACGGCCGTCACGCCCCCGGTGAGCACGTCCGGGTCTTCCCGCTGTCCAACTGGACCGAGCTGGACGTGTGGCAGTACATCGCCCGCGAGGGGATCGAGCTGCCGGAGATCTACTTCGCGCACGAGCGCGAGGTCTTCTCCCGCAGCGGCATGTGGCTGACCGCCGGCGAGTGGGGCGGGCCGAAGGAGACCGAGCCGGTCCAGACGCGGCTGGTGCGCTACCGCACGGTGGGTGACATGTCCTGCACCGGCGCCGTCGACTCCGACGCGACCACGCTGGAGGCGGTCATCACCGAGATCGCCGCGTCCCGGCTCACCGAGCGGGGCGCGACCCGCGCCGACGACAAGCTCTCCGAGGCCGCGATGGAAGACCGCAAGCGCGAGGGGTACTTCTGACCATGAGCACGATCACCGCCGAGGCGCTGTCGGCCACCACCCTGCTCCGGTTCGCCACCGCGGGCTCCGTCGACGACGGCAAGTCCACCCTGGTGGGACGGCTGCTGCACGACTCCAAGTCGGTCCTGGTGGACCAACTGGAGGCCGTGGAGCGGGCGTCCGCGAGCCGGGGCCAGGAGGCACCGGACCTGGCACTGCTCACCGACGGCCTGCGGGCCGAGCGGGAGCAGGGCATCACCATCGACGTGGCCTACCGCTACTTCGCCACCCCGCGCCGCCGCTTCATCCTGGCCGACACGCCGGGACACGTGCAGTACACCCGGAACATGGTCACAGGCGCCTCCACCGCCGAGCTGACCGTGGTCCTGGTCGACGCCCGCAACGGCGTGGTCGAGCAGACCCGCCGGCACGCGGCCATCGCCGCCCTGCTGCGCGTGCCGCACGTGGTGCTCGCGGTGAACAAGATGGACCTGGTCGGCTACGAGGAGCGTGTCTTCGCCGCCATCGCCGAGGAGTTCACGGCGTACGCGACCGAGCTGGGCGTCCCCGAGGTCACCGCGATCCCGATCTCGGCGCTCGCCGGGGACAACGTGGTCGACGCCTCCCCCCGGATGGACTGGTACGGCGGCCCGACCGTGCTGGAGCACCTAGAGACAGTGCCGGTCAGCCACGACCTGGCGCACTGCCACGCCCGGCTGCCGGTGCAGTACGTGATCCGCCCGCAGACCGCCGAACTCCCCGACTACCGGGGCTACGCCGGCCAGATCGCGTCCGGCACCTTCCGGGTGGGCGAGGAGGTCACGGTGCTGCCGTCCGGCCGCACCAGCCGGATCGCCGGGATCGACCTGCTGGGCGAGCCGGTGGACGTGGCCTGGACCACCCAGTCCGTGACCGTGCTGCTGGCGGACGACGTGGACGTCTCGCGCGGCGACCTGATCGTGCCGAGCAAGGACGCGCCCGCGACCACGCAGGACGTGGAGGCGACCGTCTGCCATGTCGCCGACCAGCCGCTCACCGTGGGCCACCGGGTGCTGCTCAAGCACGGCACCCGCACGGTCAAGGCCATCGTCAAGGACATCCCGTCCCGGCTCACCCTGGCCGACCTGTCCCTGCACCCGCATCCGGGGACGCTCGCCGCCAACGACATCGGCCGGGTGAAGATCCGTACCGCCGAGCCGCTGCCGGTCGACTCCTACGCCGACTCGCGGCGCACCGGCTCCTTCATCCTGATCGACCCGGCCGACGGCACCACCCTCACCGCTGGCATGGTCGGCGAGTCCTTCGCCGCGCCCGAGCCGGTGACCGACTCCGACGACGACGGGTGGGACTTCTGACCATGCAGACCACCGAGGTCTTCTCGACGTTCGCCAAGGAGGGCGGCCGCATCGGCAGCGGCGCGCTCGGCTCCGGGCAGGGCGGGGTCGCGCGATGTGCGTGCTGACGTACGCGCACCGCTCGCGCGCCCTGCTCCCCCACGC